>LNQR01000115.1 GCA_001541255.1 Candidatus Magnetominusculus xianensis | reverse complement strand
ATGTCCTGCAAGGTATTTGTTCTGCCTTTCAATATCTCCAGACAATGACTGCAGCTTATCCTCACGTGATTTTCGTATCTCCTCTGCCCGCTGAGGATTACGCCTGAGTACATACCGCACACCATCTCCCGTCACCTCGGCTAACCCATGATCAAATAAATCCATTTGGATTACACCATTGTTTATCAGTGGCTCTATCTGTGGCTTTGTTATTGCCGTTATGTAGTGAAACCCTTCTGCCTTTAAGTCCTCAATCTGCTTACTCTTTATCATCCCCCGATCACCTACGAATGTTACCTCTTTTGTCCCAAAACGCTCTGTAACTTTCTTTATCTGAGATGCAAATGTGTTGCTGTCATTGGTATTCCCTGTAAATACTTCGATTGAAAGCGGTACGCCTGCCTCATTACACAAAAGACCTATCACTATCTGGCGTTTCCCTTTCTTGCCATCACGGTTATACCCGAAGGCGGACAGCTCATTATCTGTTCCCTCTAAATAACTGCTCGTTACATCATAAAGAAACAACCCCGGATTGTTCATTCTCCTAAAAAGCTTATCTTCTATCCTGCCCTGGTTCTCACACAGCCAATCAAGGTTGTTATACAAACTATCCTCATCGAACGTCTTAAGTCCTAATACATCACAGGCGGCATGTCTCGATGCAAGACGCTCTGCCGACAATCTTGAACCCTGCTCCATTACCCTTGCTATCACTTGCCACAACGCCAGTTTCCCTTCCGGTGTGTTTCCCAATGCTTTGTCAATACCCAACTGGCGAGCTATGTCGTATATTACCCACAAAGCTCCAATCGATAATCCCTGCATAGTTATTACGCCTGCGGTTACTTGGGTAAGGTCCTTCTTATGACGCAATGCCAGTCGCATCGCTGCAATCTCCTCTGGTGTGCATTTCGATATGTTAGCTATCGTGCGATGCTTAACCTTTTTCCCATCGCGGTATGACTCCCGCAGCAGATATCGCTTATATGTCTTACCATTTACTCGCAAAATTGACTCATCTACATACATAGTGACTACACTATAAACTATTTACCACACTATTGTCAAGCTATAAATGAATTATATTTTATATAATAGTGGCTACTTATAGACGCGCTTTGCTCTAACTCCCATTTCTATATGGTTTTTATTGGCTTTTCGCCAGGAACATCCGTTTCAAAAGAATTATATCCAGGCCATGCTGCTTTTGGTTCTTCTGGAGCATATGCCATGGTTACGCCTTTTCTTGCGGCAAATTCCACCACTGCACGCGGATTAACTGTTCCATCTTTATTATAACCATTTGGCGTTATATTATCTCTTTCCTTGTAATTTTTAAGCCATGCATTTAACGTAGGTGGGTCAACGTTCACGCCGTGATAAGAGAGTATCATTGCCGCATTAGTCATAGTCAAATAGCAGCCTTTTTCCCTTATTGTGTACGGAACAGAGCCGGGGGTGGTACATGGGATTTGATCCTCCTTTTTCGGTGTGTGACACATGTTATCGTAGGCGTCTTCATAGGCTGCTTGATTGTAAACTGGTACTTTTCCAGGCTTGATTTGGGGTAAAAGCGTAAACTGGACTGTTGCAAACGGGGCTGGATTGGTACTGTCGTTATGGTAGAGATTTATTTGATAATTACCGCTTTGACTGCATTGAACAAATATAGGCCATGAGATTATGGTACTGGGTTCATCGCATTTTGCATAGCTTGACGGATATACAAAACAATGATGCCTGCCATTATAGCGCGAATAAAAAGTTATTGTTCCCCAGTAAGTTGTCTTGCCGTCAGGACTTGTGACTGAGGCAGACCAATTATCGCCGTCCCCAGCGTATGTAACATATACCATCGCCTGAACAACTGCATCTCTAAAGTAGGCCGTTGAATCGGTCATCTGTACGAACTGTTTTTCTTCCGCAGGATACCGCCCCAAACCCTGAAATGTGTTAAACGCTCCATATGCGCAGGTTACAATTGTGAAAATAAAAACCAGGAGGCTCATCGCCAATATCGTTACATACTTTGCGCCTTTCATAATTACCCCCTTAACTTTGATGAACGGTTTGTTACATCGCTTCGTTTTCCTTAGTCCTGCCGCTTAAATAAGCGGCCTGTTTAATGTCATACTATCACCTCCAGCATTATTTGCATGGCAATTTGGTTCTTTTTTTTAATAAGCGGAGCGTTTAGTAAACCGCTCCGCCTAATTTCTAACATACATAACCTAACGCAAATACAACCTACTACGGTACGATAAACACCAGCCTGTCCGTATCAGTGGCCATTCTGCTTGGCAGCGTACCATCAACCGACAATACGAGGGTATTTCTGCCCTGATTAAGGTTTAAAGTTACGGCCTCGGCTCTTCCTGCTTTGGGACGAAACAAAGAGGTGACGTCATTCCCGTTCAGAGCAGCCGTAAACGTCTCAGCCTTTATGTTCTTGTCATAGACTATAACTAATGTATAGCTCGTTTTCCCCTGAGCAAGCGTAACAGGGCTGCTGGTTGGTGTTACGTATGAAAGAAACTTGTTTACATCTGTGGGCCTTTGTCCCTTCCCGTCAAAGTTCCCATCAAGAGCGCTGAAGTCAAGATCGGTCGTCAACTTTGAGTAGTTGAAACCATAGATGTGTACCTCGTTTGGGGTGATAGGTACGTTATCGAAAATCTTTGTTCCTAAAGAGTTGCTGACATCAGGATTCCAAGAACTTATATCTAATTCGTAATTGCCAGTGCCAGTGCCAATAACTTGCAGTTTAAAATCTCCTGCTACTGGTCTACCGATGTAAAGCTCTTTGTATTCATGTTCAAGCAACTCGGTTGGATATGGTTCTGTATCATCATCAGGGTAAAGATAGTCATAGTACGAATTAGGTATTTCATTATATCTAATGCCCGAGTTTGGATCATACCCAATCCTCCTGCCAAGCGAATCTGTAATCAGAAGCTCTCCAGGAGAATGAAGTCTAAACGTTAGTCCTGATCTACCCTCGAGCGTGAATTCCGGCCCGCTAAATGTCCGAAGCTGGATATAGTTATTATTGTTGTAGCGTTGTTGCAGTGTGGTAGCAACTCCGCCAGATGGGTCAATTATCTTGACTGTTGTTCTCTCTGAGTTTCTGCCTGTAGCGGTTACCCAATGACCAGGGTTTCCACTTGGTTTGATGATATGCGGGCCGTAAGTACATAAGTATCTATCCAAAGAACTATATCCAGACCAACCTGTTGTTGGTTCTGAAAGATCATATGCCATATTTACGCCTTTTTCTGCAGCATAGGCTATTACAGCAGTTGTTTGAACATTTCCTTTTCTATCAAATCCAGCAGACGTTATGTTATCACTTTTCTTATAATTTTTCAGCCACGTGTTTAACGTAGGCGGGTCAACGGTCACGCCGTGATAAGAGAGTATCATCGCTGCACTTGTCAAAAAGCAGCCTTTTCTCTTTATTGTGTATGGAACGGCGCCAGGAGTGCTGCATGGGATTGTTAAACTGTTATTATCTGGATGGTGACAAATGTGATCATATGCATCCAGATAGGCTGCCTGATTGTAGGCCGGTACCTTTCCATCTTTGATTTGGGGCAAAAGCGTAAACTGAGTTGTTGCTACTGGGGCGGGGTTGGTATTCTTGTTATAGTAAAAACTCATCTGATAGTTACCGTTTTGCCTGCATTGAGTGTTTATAGACCAGTATATTTTGGTACTAGTAATGTTGCATACTTCATTTAGCCCAGGATAAACAAAACAATTTGACTTGCCGTTATAGTTGGAATAGAAAGTTACCGCATTCCAGTCAAATGTACTGCCATCAGCTCTTGTGATTGAGGCAGTCCATGTATCGCCATCTGTGGCTCCTGCAACATGTGTCCTTGCTTCAACCAATACATCTCTAAAATAGGCAGTTGAATCAGTCATCACTACATACTGTTTCTCTTCAGCAGGATACCTCCACATACCTTGAAATGTTGTAGATGCGCCATAGTCATAGGTTAATATAATGGAAATAACAATCAGGAGGCTTGTTGAAAATATCCTTAAATACTTTGCGCCTTTCATAATTACCTCCCTAGTTTTGAAGAACTGTTGTTTTCATTGTTATTTCGTTTTGATCCCCTTAGTCCAGCTTCTTAAATAAACTGCCTGTTTGGTATCGCCTTATCACCTCCTACGTTAAGCACGTGTGCTATAATGTATTGTGATAATGTTACGTACTCGTAACACTCGTGTTATATTTACTATATATATACTATCATATCATATCTAACATGGCATTGTCAAAGAAATAATTATGTTGATATTCATGTTGACAGGACAATATTGTAGAATATTACTATATAGATGCTCAGACTTATGGCATAGTCGTTAAATACTATTTTATTGATATAAAGGCTGCCGGTTAGTGTAGAGTGCAGTTATTCCAAGTTAATAATATGTGAGCAAAAGAAGTATTTTCCGACAGATTCAGTTGGTATTACCTACAATAGTCTCGCCTTTCCACCATGACTAAGACGCATTGTTAAACGTCACAACCGTCCCTTTACTCTATGACCGTTGATAAAATAATACAACACCCCAAGCCCTATCGATGACGCCCTCAGCGCTATGAAAAACGGCGACAATATTCCAATAGCCTTGTCTGCCTTAAATGCGAAGGCCGCAAACCTGGCAGTTGATAACAAAAATAGTATAAATAATAACAAAGACGCATATAACGCCGTGTGAACAAGCGCTGAAAGCGCAAGAAGGAAAACGCCGCCAAAGAGCGTCAGTATCTGAATTTTCAGGCTCTGGGGCGTGTATGTATCTTTTATCATCTTATCAGGGTATCTCTTATAGACGACCATGCGCCAGTAGCCGCGCTGGAATTTAATACTGCCGTAGCGCCTTACCGACGCCGGATGATTGAGGTGATATACTATGGCGCTGCCATTAAACACCATCTTATGCCCTGCCGCTGACAGCTTATACGAAAGGTCTGTGTCCTCGTTATTCGCAACCGGAAAGGACTCATCAAATCCCCCTGCGCTGTTAAATACTGCCTTCCTGAAGGCAGCCGCGTATGTGTCTATCATGTCGATAGACGGGGCATTTCTCAGCATCGCAAATCTTTCCTCGAATTCAACCTGGGCAAATCTGGCCGTCAACTGCCGCTGATTTGTCCTATAAGCACCTTTGACTGCTGAGACTTCCGGGTCTTCAAACGGCCTTAACATCTCCTCTATCCATGAGCCTGTGACCACGCAGTCGGCGTCTGTAAATAGGATTATCTCTGCGGCTGCCTCCCGCACGCCCATGTTTCTGGCTGAGGCCGGGCCGCCGTTTTCCTTGCGATAATACCTGATTGGATAGCCGCTGGCTATCTCCCCCGTCTTGTCTTTTGAGCCGTCGTCTATGACGATGACTTCATAGGTCTCCAGAGGGCAGGTCTGCTTAAGCAGGGCCTCCACACAGCGGGCAATGGTCTCCTGCGCGTTATAGGCCGGGACGACTACAGATGCCTTAATCGCAGTGTTCCCCTTTTTTTAAATCAGAGCCTCTCAGCAGATATTTCATAAAAGTCCGCGCCGACTTTACAGTCCTTTTCAGCTCCTCAGGGTGAGCTATAACCTGCCTGAGTTTATAGAGCAGATAGGCCGGTCGCAGGTAAAACTCCCTCCGCGCGTTATCACAAAAACGCACCAGCGCCTCAGAGGACAACTGCTCGGTCTTTATTACCGTGTTGTGCAGCCCCCAGGGGGTCAGCCATTTGGAGAAATCCTTTGTCGTCAGAAGCCCCCTTTCGCTGTACCAGTCATAGGCCTCTGTCCCCGGGTATATCATCATGGGATAAAACTGCACGGTATCTGGATTCAGCCTCTTTGCCAGCGCTAGTGTCATGTCCATTGTCTGTTTTGTCTCACCGGGCAGCCCCACCATAAAGCAGCCGTGTACTAGTATCCCCGCCTTTCTTGCGTCTTCCATGAATTTACCCATGTTTTCAACGACGGTCTTCTTTTTTATGTTATCAAGCATCTCCTGGCTTCCGCTTTCAAACCCTACGCAAAATGAGCGGCACCCCGCGCGTTTCATCACCCGCATTGTCTCATAGTCCAGCGTGGCGCGGGCATTTGCCGTCCATGAGATTTTTATGCCCCTTTTGATAATCCCCTCTGAGATTTCAACGCATCGCTTGCGGTTGGCCGTAAACGTATCGTCTTCAAAGAATATCGCCTTCACGCCATCGAAAGCGCTGATTATGTATTCTATCTCATCGAGGACATTTTCCACGCTTCGCATTCTCAGCTTATGCCCCATCAGCGTCTGTGGATATACACAAAATATACACTCATGTGGACAGCCGCGGCTTGTTGTAATTGTCACCATTGGAAACAGGGCATTTGGATTAAAATAGTTCTCCATCTTCAGGAACCGCTTATAGATGCGGCTTACGAAGGGCAGTTCGTCAATGCTGCCAATCGGGGGGCGCAGTCCGGTGTTTGTACCATCTTTAAAATAGAGACCAGCAACGGCGTCAAGCGGTGTTTTAATGTATAATGCCTCAGCAAGGGCTGCAATCGTATAGTCATATTCGCCTACTGCAGCGGCGTCTATCGAGGGGTTGAGCTTCAGGGAATCTTCTGGCAGGGCAGTTACATGTGTGCCAACTATTACGATAAAGGCATCGGGAAGGGCAGTTTTCAGTGCATTGCAGACCTCTGCGTCATTATAAATGCTTGGCGTGCTTGTATCTACGACAATGAGCGACGGCCTGAAATCTTTTATTTTCTGGGTTACGCTGGACATATCAAGGCCGTCTGCGGGGGCGTCTATCAGGTCGATTGAAAAGCCAGCCTTCTCTGCCGCCGCTGCCGCATAAGCCAGCCACATTGGATAGTACAGAGTTCCGCTCTTTGTAACCGCAGGGCTGCGCTGTGGACGTGAGAACTTACTGATATAGGGCGGGTTTAGGAATGTTATCCTAAAGTCTGTTTTTTCGTCTTTTCTCATTTATTTTTCTCCATTTATTATCACCTGACCATCTTCTTTATAATTTGTCCATATTGTCTATCTTGTTCTTCCATAAATCCCTTTGTGCCGTGAAACTCTATAGCCGAGTTAGGACATACGCTAAAGCAATAGAGACAACGTATACATTTGCTCTGCCACTGATTGCCCATCCCCGCGTTTTCGTTAAGGGCATGAGGCAGCGCTATCTCTGTCGGGCAGTATTTGGCACAGATACCACAGTTCGTACATTTTTCCTTTTTAAGAGACAGCCCCTCCCACTGCATCTCGTCCCTGATGAATACATCCTGCCTCAGACCGGTAAGATAGAGCAGCTTTCCCCCAATCTCCGTAGAGCACAGGTAGTTAAACAACGGCGTCTGCCTGATTGCAAGGAAATATTTCTGCCTCTTTGGGCTGTGTATAAACGTGGCAAGCGGGCCTGCCGTTGGCGGCTTAAATGTATGAATACGCTCAAGCGGGAATGCCTTTACAAATTTTAAGTGCTCCTCCGTGACTATCCCCCTCCTTTTAGCCGCGGCAATCGGGCCAATTTTCTGATAAGGGAAAGACGCAAACCGGGCGCACATCAAATCAACGATGTACGGGTCATCACCGGCAAATATAACCCCAGTCCTGCGTGGGGTGCCGCGTGTGGGGCCAAGCCCTTCCATGGCTATTACGCCGTCAACTATGTGCAGGTCTGGTTTGACTGCGAGATTCAGATTCACGATGTTGTCTGATAGGGCGCCGTGGGTCTTTTTCTTATTTTCCTGTCCTACGAGGCAGCCAATCAGGTTTTTCAGGCATACGGTCATACCGGCCTCGAAGTGGGTCTTGAGCTTCGGCATATTTATCATAAAATCTGCCTCTACGCATTCCTTCGCAACTCCGGCCTCTACACCCTTTTCAAAATGTACAGGGGCAGTGTCTGAGTAGTTAAAATCCTTTACCATGACACCGTAGTAAAGCCCCAGCTCGTCGTATCTCAAGCGCTCAATGACACTTATGTTGCTGCGATAGTAACCGCTGTTTGTGCCCTCGCCTATTGTAATGCTTGTGTACCCGCGGTCTTGTAAGTACTCTATGACGGCGGCCACTACTCTGAGGTCGGTTGTGTTGCCTGTGAGAGCATTCATGTTGCTGTTGAGGTTGGGCTTGATGAGAATCTTACTTTTCTTGTCAGGTGGGAACACATCTGAGTACCTTTCATCAAGGAGCTGCTTTATCCCCGATTTAATCTTTTTTACGCTGTCGACTGTTATGGCGTCAAATCTAAACATCTATCTCCTTTAGTAAATCCTTTATGGCGGCAATAACGTCCTCCACCTCTATTGCTTCCATGCAGGCATGGAAATGTTCGTGCTTGCACGTGCTTTCGTCACACTTATATCTGCATTGAAAATCCTTCTCAACGACCCTGTGGGGATTCCCAAACGGTGCAGTCTCAATGCTCTTAGACGGCCCGAATAATGCCACAACAGGCACATCCATAGAGGCGGCTATGTGCATCGGGGCGCTGTCATTGCAGACAAATATCTGAGACTCTGAAAGCACACCGGCAAGTTCCCGAAGCGTCAGCTTACCGGTTAAATCCACCGGCCTTGTCCTCATCAGTTTTAAGATGTCCTTCACATAATCTGCGTCCTTTTCAGAGGCGGTGATTACTGTCCTTATGCCAAGCCCTGTTTCTATCCTATCATACAGGGCTGCGTATCTCTTTAACAGCCATTTCTTAAGAGGAATCCTTACGCCGGGGTGAACTGCGACAAAGGGGCTCTTTATATTATTGTCTCTAAGGAGTTTCCTTGTGTTGGCCTTTTCCTCTTTAGTCAGATAAATGCCCCATTGTATATCTTCAACTGGGCAGCCCAAATATCTTGCAATATCAAGATGATACTCTACCTTATGCTTCAGTCCGCCGTATGGCACAACGTGCGTTAATAAAAACCCGCCGCCGCCAACTCCATAGCTTACCTTATACCTCGCTCTCAGCGGCTTAACCAGCATGAGGATTTCCCTGATGTCTGCCCTTGCCTCAATTACAAGGTCAAACGTTCTAGTCTTCAGCTCCCGCATGAACTCAAAATAGCTTTTTCTCTTGCTTCCACTTGCCGGTGCATAGAACCAAACAGGGTCATAGGCGATTATATCATGGATATACGGGTTGGTTTCAAGCACACTGGCTGCCCCGTGCGAGGTCAGAAAGGTGATTTTGGCGTTTGGAAATCCTTCGCTCAGGGGTTTTAGAATTGGCAGCGTCATTATGGCGTCTCCGATGTAGGCGGTACGGATTACCAGGATGGTGTTTACCAGCGCTGGGTCAATTGCCTTTTTCCGCCTGAAGAGGTTAAGCGGGGTGTGGAGCAGGCTGCCCAGCATATCGCCTGCCGCTGTTGCGATGAGTTTCTTTTTATTAATTATCTTATATTTCATGCTGTAACTCAAGCAGATACTTTAGTATCCAATATTTTTGGCCATTCGGTTCTGGCGGTTGCGGTTGTACCCATTGATAGTTTTCAGGGTGATTGTCTTCGTAATAAATATTTGGCGGATTGTTGTTACACCTTGTTGAGCGCGCCTGTCCAGCTCTGGCCTTGTTTAAAAGCTCTATGGCGTGTCCTTTGTACGTGTCCTGCATGTGGTCTGTAGCGGCCTGATACCTGAAATAATCACAGGGTATGCCGCCAATAAAGGCAGCGGCCTCACGCTCCCTCCAAAACGTATCATTTGACATGGGGAAGTCCACAAGCGGATCATGAGTGTCGTTCTTCGTAATATTAGCCCTGTTAGACGGGCCTTCCCAGTCAAACAGATATTTTATCTGGCAGCCGTGTACGGGGAAGCGGCAAAGTGCCCCTGCGGCAATAGTTATCCCAATGGAGAAGGACAAAATCCCGACGTTTTCACGGTTGACGCCCCCGATGCTGAAAAACCGTTCTATTACCGCTGAGAGTTCCCTCTGATGGCGCGCCCCCCAGTAGTCCTCTTCTCCGGCTGTCCTTCCTCTGCCAGAGGGGTCATAATGGAGGACGACAGCGCCAAGCGCTGCAATATCGTCTGCTGTAACCTCGGTAAAGCCGTCATAGGCCGTGCCTGGTGAGCCGCCGCCCGGGACGATTATAACGCCCGGAGTGCTTGCTGTGGCAGCGCTCAGCGGCCTGTGTACATGGGCGTAGATATCAGGCCCGCCTGGATTTTTAATCCACAACTCTTCATATCCTGTCCTCAGAACAGGGCGGCCTAGCAACTCACCCAGCAGCTCACTGGGCAGCCCCGCAGGAAACGGCTTTTTAATAAAGTTTATTGGCAGGGCGTTATAGACGCCCTTTATCAGTTTTCTTAAGATTTCCGTATCCGCCTATTTACCTGTCTTTTCTATCAGGCCGTATCCTTTTAGAAGCTCCAGCAGCTTTTGTGTATCAATAGGTTTTGTCAGGTAGTCCGTGCAGCCGCCCTTGTAGTATGCCTCTATTACGTCCTTAGGGGAATCAAGGGCTGTGGTCATCACTACCTTTGCCTCATTTTTTTGACTTAGTCCCATAGACCTTTCCTTTTCCCTGATTGCCTTCAATGCCTTTATTCCATCCAGTTCAGGCATCATTATGTCTAAACAGATGAGGTCATAGCGCTGCCCCTCATCAACTGCCAGCATAAAGGCCTCTACTGCCTCCATGCCGTTTACTGTCACGTCGCAGTCTCCATATGGGCTTAAGAAATGCTGTAACAAGGTACGGCTTGTGAAATCGTCTTCTGCTATTAGTACTCTCATCTTATTCCTCCCTTATATTAGCTTGTAGTCAGCAATGGCGGCAACCAGGTCATTTATCTCCTTTTCAAGCTGTGGATAGAGTGAATGAGCCTGAGAAAGGTCTAATTTTCTTGCTGCCATCTCCATTCGCATCGCCTCGTTCTTAGTCCTTATACCGCCTATATTTGCGGCCATACCCTTTATCGTATGCGCGGTTATCTCCACCTCTGGGGCATCGTCAGCGGCAAGGGCGTTCTTTAATTTAGTCATATTAACCGGTACATCATCCCTGAAAATGGCACAAATCTTTTTGATAAACACCTCATCGTCGTCGAGCCTGTTAAACAGTTCTTCTTTGTCAAAGACAACGCTCTTAATAACTACAGGCGTGGGGGGCGATGCCTGCGGAGGGATTCTGTCCATTGTACGCTCAATTACCTCTATCAACTGGACCATCGATATAGGCTTTGATATATAGTCGTTCATACCGGCGCTAAGACAACGCTCCTTGTCATCATTAAATGCGTTTGCAGTCATGGCTATTATTGGTATGTCTGGGTTGAACTTACCGGATTTTGAATCTCTGATATAGCGCGTTGCCTCAAGGCCGTTCATCTGAGGCATTTCCACATCCATCAGCACGACATCAAATGGTTCCTTTACAAGGGCGTCAATGGCCTCTTTGCCGGTGTTCGCTACTGATACGGAGTGACCGTTTTTCTCTATTAAGCCGATGGCAAGTTCCTGATTGACGATATTATCCTCGGCAAGGAGTATCTTGTAGTAGCTCTTTTTCGCTGCCGATGCGCTGGAGTAACATGGTTTTGCCACTGAAGTCTCACTTAAGAACCCGCCCAATGCCAGGTGTATGGAATCATACAGCATGGAGCGTTTTATTGGCTTTGAGAGCGAGCCCCACGCTTTGAGTTCCTTCCAGCGTGTCTCTGCGGCTTTGTCCTGCCCATAGACCATCAGGATTACCTCTGCCTCAAACGTCAGCGGGTCGGTCTTTATCAGTTCTGTCAGGTCCGCTGGCTCCATGTCGGCAATCCCGGCATCGAGGAGTATTATGTCGAAGGGTTCGCTTGCCTCTGCCGCTTTTTCTATGGTGTCGAGTATGGTTTTGGCGTCTTTTGCCTCTGAGACTTTCATCCCTGCGGCCTCAGACATCTCCTTGATGATTGTCCTGCTTAGGTCGTGCCCCTCTATCAGCAGGATTCGCTTGCCGGTGAGTTTTGCTATTATGCTATGAGCCGGTGGGGGTGGCTGTACTGCCTTTTTCAGCAGTACGCTGAGGTCAAAGGTGCTGCCCTTGCCCTCTTCGCTTACAACTTTTATATCGCCCTGCATAAGGGTTATCAGTTTTTTCGTTATAGTAAGACCCAGGCCCGTGCCGCCGTATTTCCTCGTGGTAGAGCCATCTACTTGCACAAAGCTCTCAAATATTTTATCTGCCTTGTCTTTTGGAATACCAGGGCCGGTGTCAGAGACCAGGACGCGAAGTGCCGCATCCTTATTTATGCTATTCACGCTATTGACGCTGGACGAGGGGCATGTCTCAAGCCGGATACTAACTTCACCTTTTTCAGTAAACTTGAGGGCATTACCTGCCAGATTAACGATGATCTGTTTAAGTCGAACGGGGTCTCCCCTGAGCATAAGCGGTATGTCTGCGGCAATATGTGACAAAAACAGGATTCCCTTTTTTTGAGCCTGTACGCTCAGGGACTCAACGGCCTGGTCGATTACGTCGCGGATATCGAAATCAATCTCCTCAAGTTCCAGCTTACCGGCCTCTATTTTCGAGAAATCCAGTATCCCGTTTAAAAGTGCCAAAAGTGAGGTGGCTGATTCTCTCAGCATCGACAGGTACTTTCTCTGCTCTTTATTTAGCGGGGTGTCAAGGAGCAGCTCTGCCATTCCAATTATCCCGTTCATCGGTGTGCGCAGCTCGTGGCTCATGTTGGCGAGGAATTCGCTCTTTGCGGCGTTGGCTGCCTCTGCTGTATCTCTGGCCGTTTTCATCTGTTGTTCAACGGTTTTCATAGCCGTAATATCAAACGATACGAATATTACAGACCTCAGCCTGCCCATGTAATCATAGACGGGGTCGGCATTTGTGAGAAGATTAATATATGAGCCATCTTTTTTTCTGAATCTGAATTCGCAGCCCTGCACGCTCTTGGTCATGGTCTTCAGGCACTGTGCAGATAATCCGGAGATGTCGTCAGGATGGATGAATGAATAGAAATTTGAATTGGCTAAGTCTTCAGGATTATACCCTGTGCTTTCAGAGAAATACTTGTTTATAAAATGCAATTGCCCTGAGAGGTCAATCTCGGCGACGAACTCGTTCATGTTCTCAACAAGGGTGCGATACCTCTTTTCTGACGCAACAACGGCCTCTTCTGTTTTTCTTTGTTCTGTTATGTCGCGGGATATGCCCATGAAGCCGACAGGATTGCCGTCACTATCTCTAAGTGTGGAGGCTGAGAGATAGGCCATAAACCTATCGCCGTTTTTTCTCTTGTTCGCTATGATACCTCGATAGCTGCCTGTCTCTGTGAGTGACTTATATATGTTAAGCCCCTCGGACGGGTCATCATACAAAGTATCTGCCTTCCTGCCCATCACCTCATGGGCCTCGTAACCGAAGATTGCCTCGGCAGCCCTGTTAAACTCTATGATTGTCCTGTCCATATCGACGGCGATGATCATGTCTAGCGAGCAGTCGATAATGTCCTCAGCGTATTTGTGCAGCGTTGTCATAGTTTCCTCAGATTTTGGCTGCAAGCCCAGCAGCAAGGCTGCCCGCGATAACGCCTATTTCGTATGTCTTGCCGCTCATTTATATTGCCTCCAAACTTCGACCTACACATGTATTGTAGCATTTCAACGAAGTTCTGTCATAGGTTCATTATCTTAATTATCGTGAAGTTCTACAAAAACATGACCCATAGAAATAACACAAAACATTTTGCTTGACAAATGACACATACTGTGTTATGCTATTATCAATAGCACTACTATAGTGGCTAGTTTTTCAGCGCATTATCATCAGGCAGGGCAAAATAGCCGCATTAGCGGTATAAAACCAGACCACAGGAGGACGTAGTATGTCAACAAAATTTTGGGTTCAAGATGAAGACGGAAAACTTGACGGCAGCTTACCGGGCGTCCCGAAAAAAGGATACGTAGCTGAGGTCTCTGAAAAAGAGGATGGATTCGTTGACTTCAAAGTAAAACAGTTCCCTGATGCTGATGAACAAGAAAAGAAGCGACGTAAAACCGACAAAATAATTGCGGCGATTCTTGATATATTAAGAAAAGGGTTAAAACAACACAGGTCAATTGATATATTTAAGATACTTAAGTTCAAATCTATATTCACCTTAGAGGAAGTAACCGCTATGTTCGAGATGTATGCACAGTACAGAAAGATGGGAATTGCTATGGATAAGGCACGTAAGTTAGGCATAGATCCAAGAGAGTTAGACAAATTTTATCACTGCAGGGCGCATTGCATAGGCAGCAGGGTAGGACTGGGTGGAATTGCTGCTTCACATAAATCGGAGTACGCAAAGGAGCTATGGGATTTATTTCTAAACGCTACTGGATACGGCACCATCAAAGGGAACTTTGAGGAGAGAATTGTAGCCAGTATAATAGACACCATTGGAGATTTGGCTGCTAATAGTCAGGGGAGGATAGGCGACCCTCGTAAGTCCTGCAATGAGATATGTAACGACCTTTGGCCTGATAGCATTC
Source organism: Candidatus Magnetominusculus xianensis (assembly GCA_001541255.1). Taxonomy (GTDB): domain Bacteria; phylum Nitrospirota; class Thermodesulfovibrionia; order Thermodesulfovibrionales; family Magnetobacteriaceae; genus Magnetominusculus; species Magnetominusculus xianensis. The sequence continues at coordinate 9,453 of LNQR01000115.1, read as the reverse complement.
CTCTAAAAATCAGAGACGAGGCAGATCAGGAATTCGGGAAATAGCATCAATAACTTTCAGTACTACTTTGAACGTTTTGTCTCAATACTGTTTGAGAATATCTTTTTGAATCAATGTTGAATACAACTGACGCAACCATTGCTAACAATGGTTTAGCTTAATCATTGTTAGCAATGTCTAACAGACTAATAATTACTTCTACGCATATTTACAAATTGTCATCAATTGTTTATACTACATCAATGTTGAAGAAAATCTTACAAATATTATTAATTGTATTGCTATTGGCAATAATTATATCACTATTACCAATTGGTTTCGTATTTTTAATGTCAGGGCTATTGAAGGATAACGTTATAGAAGATTATATCTTTATGAGTCAGACAGAAAGATATTTTGAAGGAACCGGTCACTGTGATGATGTGATTCTCACTGGCTCTAATATTAAATTTTACAGATTGAAGCTTGACAATTTTACAAAGGATGCGTATGACATTGTGGTCAGTTCACTAGTTGAAGGTTCTGGACATTACTGGGATAGTCCACATTACTGGTTAAGATTTAGTTATGAAACGTTTTCAACATACTGTCCTGAAGTCGATGAAAGCAAGACTGCCATGCCATATTTATTACTATCTCCAGATTGGTGGCCTCGTGAATTAGGAAAGTATTTTATCCCAACAATGCGTTCAATAAACCGCTCCAACTATAAGTTTTATTGCTGTGACGCTACACGCATTAGTTACGGCTATGCATATTTTGAATATTTCGCCGTTGACAATATAACAAAAAAAGGATATTATTGGAGAACTATGAGAACGAACATGTCTGAAGATGACATCCAAAAATACTACTAATAACATTCTGCCTTTAATGCTGTCTGAAGATAGCGCTTTTAATCACAGATATGTTCAGCTACCTAATGTAACCGCAAGCATTGCTCACAATGGTTATTTACGCTTATGATGACCAGAGGCATAGAGACTTGTGTTCAGGAGAAACGCTGCAAGTAGCCGCCTCATTGCAGCGTTTTCCTTGGAATATCAGCTATTTAAACGAAGCACCTTTTGTGTATTTCCAAAGATGACATCATTTTTAAACCCATGGGCCGCCTTGATTCTTATGTCCTTGTCGAGCGGGTTTTTGATTTGCATGATCTCTACGTAATCACTTGGTTTCATCTTATGCGTTACGAAAGGTAAATGTGCCGCGGCGTCTATTGGAATCGGAAAGTCTGAGCCGTTAAGCAGCCACTTAGGTGGGAAGTTTTCCACTATTTCTCGTAAGAACGGGATGCGTGTTGACAACGACAGCGCCGACGTATCAGCCCAAATCTTCACCTTGCCGCCCGTGTTCATTGCCTTCATAAAGTCATAAAACTTGAGCGTTTCGTCCTTGTCGATAAGCGGAAATACCGGGGAAGCGCAGTGTGCTGCAATGACCGTCACCCCGCAGGAAATCGGCTTGATTAATAACCCAAACCGGTCGAGATCGTTCTTAGCGTCCTTAGCACTCCTCTCTATATTTCGTACCCCTTCGGGGAAAGAATACTCAGGGCCAATATGACATAAAAGCGGCAGCCCGGCCTTGGCAAGTGTATCGTAGTAAGCATCGTGACCGCCCTCGATGTGAATGTGCTGAATCGACGGTATCCACTTCATAAGCACAGCGTCAGTCTCATTTATTATGTAATCAAGCTCTTCTTTCCAGTCATTCCTGTTTGGATTAACCGACGCACCAAAATAAAAGCGCTTGTTTACCCCCTGCTTTGTCAGTTCTGCGTTTAAGTCCTGCACCTTTTTATACAAAAAACGATTTGAGACATAGAGCGTGATTATCTTGTCCATACGCTTATGCGTATCCGGGTCAAAAGGGGCGTCCATAGCAAGGAGGACGACGCTGTCGATCTCTTTAGATTCCCTGAGTGTCTTGAGCATAAACTTGAAATACTCATCGGACGAAACCGCATTGTCGCCGTTAGTGTCAACTCCGCCCTTTACCATATCATGCTCTATCGCTGCGTACAAGATTCTCGTAAACCAGTGAGGTGTGTTTTCTCTGTTGAAATACACATCAGTATCAATGTTCTTAATGTCTATGCCATTACCCACAACATGGCAGTGCATATCGATTCGCATAAGTAGCTCCTTGATTTACAGGTTTTCAATCATGCCTAACACGATTGTCAGCTGTTTTTTAGCTGCTTGATTGAATTTGTACCAGTGAGTGCCTTTTAAGGTTATTTCGTTTTTAAACTCGATGCTTGCCCCATTTTTTTGCAGCGCATCGTTAATCCATGTGTTGTTGTCATACGCAGGGACAGCTTCTTTGACCTGATTCTGTACAAAATTGGAAATCGCATCAATTCTGGCGTCGAAATCGACGGCAGAATTGATGTCAGTGTAGCCTTTTTTTACGTCATTCCATGCTGGCCCTTTTCCAGTATATGTTCTAAGAGTTGAGTAGATTTCCTTTACCGCGTCTATTGCCCTTGTTTTGTTTTCGATTTGCCTCATGCCTACATCAAGCCGGTGATCAGTCCATATCTCTGATATAACATCGGGGGAATGACCGGCCTCAGCATGTCCTATGTTAGGAACAAGATACTTCTTTACGTTATACCATGGATACACGGAGTTCCAGTCTTCCTGAATTCCTGTAAAATTCTGATGAGACCACGTGTCGGCGAATGTGTGCAAGGCTATTCCTAAGCGGTATGGGTCATTGCTTTGCAAGGCTTTCATTAATAGATTTTGGGCGTTTTGAGAATTTGGTGTAGTGCTTAAAGGGTTTGTTTTTCCTTTAACCGAGATAGTCATGTCATTTCCCGGAAGGAAATGAAACGGGACATAAACGAACTTCTGAATATACGGGTCGACAGACAGCGGCGACATCGATTGGGTCATAATTGGACAGTAATGACCGCCGGTTGAGTATGGTATTTTTTCAGGGAATGGAATTTCTGCACCTTCTTCGCCAAACCATCTCTCGCTGTTGTCATCGGCAAATTGCGACGCATGGGCGATGATTTCTGGCTCGTTGCATTGAGTTAACCTTGCAATCGAATAAATAATGTTATAGTGAAAATCTCTTTCCATGTCTTTCTCCCCTGCATGTTTACAACTGAATGATAACGCGGACTAAGCCCGCGGTCAGTATGTGACAGTACACACTATTTATAATGCAATATTCATACCATAGCTGTCAATCACGACAACATATTGTTTTATAAGGAGATTTTACACCTTCTCCAATTATGTAAAGACTAATGCTATGGAACTTGATACCATTTAACAGTAATAAATCCCATACTACAGATTTTTGCTGCCTGAGGAGAAAGGCTTCTGGCTGTATTCCATATGTATATTTATTTTGTAATCAAACTTTAACACAACGTTCATTCTACTGTAACATGCGGCGTGTTAATATGGTGTACGTATTGAGGAATGGGGGGATTAAACGAGTTCTCAGTCGGAGGAGGGTATTTATGTGTCCATACTTTGAAATGTCTGGTAAGTCATGCGATACGGTGCAAGCTTGCTCAATTGGGTGTTTTGATTGCGATAACCTGAATATGTGTCAGAGTAAGACCTATGAAGTCTGTCCAGTTTACGTAAGGAGCCTGTTCACAAAAAACGTGAGAAACGACCCTGAGTTTGCCGCTGTTTAGGCCCGGCAGCAGCCACAAGGCGCGCATTTTTGCCCTTGCGCACATTGCCAGTGAAATCATCTGGCTCGATTATTACAGCTCTACCACCTGCTGTACGCAATAACGTTATCACCATCAATATCAACTGCCTGTATGCAATTTGCAAAAAACAGCCATTTTGTGTGAAACTATAGATGAGGAAACGCCTGATGAAGAAAAAAATCATCGTCGTTGATGACGAAAAGGACATCGTGGAACTTATATCGTACAATCTGGCTAAAGAGGGTTTTCATGTTACATCGTCTTTTAACGGCGAGGATGGACTTAATAAAATTAATGCCCAGCGCTTTGACCTGATAATCCTCGACCTGATGCTCCCCGGTATTCAGGGCATCGACCTCTGTAAGACCCTGAAGACCTCCGGCGAGACTGCAGACATACCCATTATCATGGTAACTTCTAAGTCAGAGGAGTTTGACAAGGTGCTTGGCCTTGAGATGGGCGCTGACGACTATATTACGAAGCCGTTCAGCATACGCGAGCTTACGGCGCGTGTCAAGGCCGTGCTGCGGCGTACGCACGAAAAGGCCGCCCTTGAGCCGTTGTTGAAAATCCTCAAAATAGGCGATATAGAAATAGATACCGACACGTACAAGGTTCAAAAAAAGGGTGTTCCAGTGAAACTCAGTGCCACTGAGTTCAAACTCCTGCTCTATATGATTCAGAGAAAGGGCAAGGTTCTCTCTCGCGACACGCTCCTTGACGCAGTCTGGAAAGATGAGGCATTTGTTGAACCACGCACAGTTGATGTCCACATCCGCCGCCTCAGAGAACAAATTGAAGATGACTCCTCAACGCCTGTTTATATAAAGACCCGCCGCGGCATCGGTTACTACTTCGAGGACATAGCGTGAATTTTAAGCGACTGCTCCAGCGCGTGGCAACCGTATATGGCCTGATGGTTTGCTCCATCATCGCGTTTTATTTAATAACCGCCTTCTACGTAAAGAACATGGTTCATTTTGTGGACGTTCATGTTAACATAGCCGCTCATCTGACATACTTGTTTTTTGGTTTTTCCCTTCTGGGTTCTGTAGTAACGGTCATTATTATCTATAGGGATTACAGAAGGAAGGAGAAGTTTTTAAAGGAAATAGAACAGTTTTCAGAGATGGTTTCACAGGGGGCAATCGCTGATAAGGTTTTTTTCGAGGACTATCCCGACCTTGCCGGCGTCTACAACTCCCTCAACGACATTACCAGAAGGCTGAACGAGAAATTCGCACGCACCGAAGAGGAACGCTCCCAGCTTAACGCCATACTGGAAAGTATCCCCGATGCCCTTGCCATTATTGATAACAAAAATGAACTTGTCTACGTCAACGACAACGCCTCAGAGTTTTTCAACTACAAGGGGCCGATAAAAAATAAACCACTCATCGAAATAATCAGAAGTTCTGACCTCATATCAATGCTCGATAACGTGAAGAAATATGATAAGACCAGCAGCGGAGAGATATTTCTTGAATATCCGTTTGAGAAATATATGCAGGTACGCATGTATCCATTTTATAAGAAAAATGATCTGACCGGTGTGGTCATATTATTTCACGACATCACCGAACTAAAGAAACTCGAGACGATGAGAAAGGACTTCGTTGCCAACGTATCACACGAGATAAAGACCCCTGTAACGGCAATCAAGGGGTTTGCGGAGACGCTTATAGAAGGGGCAATCAATGACAAGGAAGACAGTCTTAAATTCCTGAAAATAATCATATTTCACAGCGAACGCCTCAACAGGCTCGTTGATGACCTGATGACTATCTCAAAGATTGAGCTTGGAGTGTCTAAATTACAAAAGACAGATATTGACTTCTCCCAGATAATCGACGACGTGATTGAAACACTCAGAGGCAGCGCCGAGGCCAAAGGGCTTTATATAAGGAAATCTGTGGACTCAAAATGCGTCAAGTCCCGTCTAGCTCTGAACGCCGACCGGGACAGGGTAATCCAGGTGCTGCTTAACATAGTAGATAATGCCATTAAGTTCACACAGACAGGCGGCATAGAGGTTGGTTTTGGTACTGATTCGCGGCGCTGTTTCTTCTTTGTCAGGGACACGGGCAGCGGTATCCCCAAACGTTGTCTTTCGAGGCTTGGCGAGAGATTCTACAGGGTTGACCCGTCGCGCTCGCGTGAACTTGGCGGCACAGGTCTGGGCCTGGCAATCGTTAAACACATCGTAAAGGCCCATGACTGGGAGTTGAAAATCGAAAGCGAGGAAGGTGCAGGCACTACTATTAAAATTATTGTCGAGAGGTAGATTATGAAGGTGATGAATGACTAATGTGCTGAATGGGGCGGAGTTAGAGGTGAAAAACCTGAATTTTTATTATGCAGGCAACATTCACGCACTGAAAAACATAAACGTGCCGGTTCACCAAAACGCAGTAACGGCGTTGATAGGGCCATCGGGCTGCGGCAAGACAACTCTGTTGAGGTGTTTTAACAGGATGCACGACCTATACCCTGGGAGCCGCTACGAGGGTGAGGTGATGTTTAACAACATAAACATCCTCGCCGAGGATATAGACGTTATAGACCTGCGCAGCCGAATAGGTATGGTATTTCAAAAACCAACACCGTTCCCTATGTCGATATTCGACAACATCGCCTATGGCCTCAGACTAAGGGGTATTAAAAAGAAGAGTGAGCTGCAGGACCATGTTGAGACAGCCATCAGGCAGGCCGCCCTGTGGGATGAGGTAAAACACAAGCTCTATGAAAGCGCATATACGCTCTCAGGCGGACAGCAGCAACGTCTTGTCATTGCCCGCGCGCTTGCCGTAAATCCAGAGGTGCTGCTTTTTGATGAGCCAACGAGTGCACTTGACCCGATATCCACTTCTAAGATCGAAGAACTTGCCGTTGAGCTAAAGCAGACTGTCACAATACTCGTTGTTACGCACAACATGCAGCAGGCAGCGCGGATGAGTGATTTCACAGGTTTTATGATGCTTGGTGAACTCATAGAATTCGACAATACGGATGTGATATTTACAAATCCGTCCAATAAACTCACAGAGGATTACATATCAGGAAGGTTTGGCTAATGGCAATAAGGGACGACGAACTAAAACATCTGAAGGAAATGATATTAAAAATGGCCTCATTGGTGGAGTCATCCATAAGGGACAGCATCAGGGCACTGGTTACTCAGGAGCCTTCCATTGCCAATGCGGTAATTACTGCCGACCACACAATCAATGCCTTTGACGTGCAAATAGATGAGGAGTGCATAAGGCTTATAGCAAGGAGGCAGCCTGTAGGCCGGGACCTGCGCTTTATAACTACGGGGATGAAGATTACCTCAGACCTTGAGCGAATAGCTGACCACGCTGTAAATATTGCAGAGCGTGCCCTTAAGCTCTTTGAAGTACATCCTATGAAGGCATACTCAGACCTTTCCAGGATGCGTGAGATTGCCCAGCGCATGGTCAAAGACGCCATTGACTCTTTTGTCAACGAAGACAAGGCGCTGGCTCAGGAAGTTATTGACAGGGATGCAGAGGTAGACGACCTGAACTCTTCTGTCGTCAATGAGCTGATGCTTGTAATGACAAAAGAGCCGGGAAACATAGTGCAGGCCAGTCAGTTGATATATATATCAAGGAACATAGAGCGCATCGGTGATCACGCCACGAACATTGCCGAGATGGTTATCTACATGGTAGATGGCAGGATAGTAAGACATATGGCCGACATCACGGGGCAGACACCGTAGGCATTAAAATATATGATATATCTCATTGTATGAATTATAATCCTGCTGTTAGAGTATATGCAGGCAGTAAAAATTTTGCAAACTCTTTGGAGGTATAAATATGGCAGAGGTACTGGATTTAAAGAAATCAATGATGTTCTATCCCGACAGAATCTCTCGGGAGATGCTGTCAGACAAACCTGAGATGCGTATAGCGCTGATGTGCCTTGAGGCCGGTCAGGAGCTGAAACCCCACACAGCACCGCTGAGGCTTATGATGTTTTGCGTAGAGGGGCGAGGTATATTTACCGTCGGGGAAGAGGAGTTTGAGGCCGACGGCAAGACAGCGATTCTCTGTGACCCGATGGTTCCGCACGGGTTTAAGGCGTCACTTGGCGAGCGGCTTGTCGTAATGGCCGTCGTAACGCCCGTAGATTAGCAGATTAACCGATTAGAAATCTGGTGTGTGGGCGCTGGCTGCGTTGGGAATTAGCAGCAGGTGCCGCCCTCAGAGCTGCAGCCGCAAGACGGCTCCCCTCCGGTTATCATCCCGTTAATAATTGCAGCGGCGCAGCCAACCCCTGAGGATACCCTTATGGCGTCAAAGGCACAGTTATTTTCACACGCGCCGCACTCCATACACTTGTCCTTATTGGTTATGCTGGCCTTTGCGCTTGCGATGATAAACACACCATGCGGGCAGACCTCAGCGCACATACCACACCCGGTACATCGTTCAGCGTCAAATTGCAGTGTCGATACCCCTGCTAAATATATCATATGACCCCCGATTTATAGAGTATCAACGAAAACAGCGAGGCCACCCCGAATACTATGTATGCGTATACAGCATATTTCAGTTCCTTTTTAACACCCGACATCCCAGTAAAGGTTGTAGAGCCGGTAAACTGAAGGGCAGCAAAAGAACTCACTGCGGGAAAGAATAAATATGCAAACAGCGTAAGGGACAGCGGCATTGCCGGAAACAGTTTTTGTGCTAAAAACGTGGTCAGAAGCCCTGTCAGCCATCCCTTCAGCGAAAATGCCCTAAATGGAATCACAGGCAGACATACCGGCGTTATAAACGCCCCTGATAAAACAGCAGCAAGGCCAAGCAGCAGAAAAGGTACGCCGTTATAAAACGCATCTCTAAAGACAATCCCTGTGCTATGCACTCCAAAATAAATCAGCACAGCCGCCGCGAACACTGGATACCACTTAAGCATAGGAATTATCTCCATAGGGGTGAGTATCAGCCTGTCTGCCAGGGTAAAATGTACAGCGCGCATCTCTTGCGTAGCCTTGCAGCCGTTTTTAATGTAGGCAGCAATATCTGCCGCGTACACCGGTCCAAACAGGACTCTGAACCCTGTGGCCTTCAGTACCTTGTGCGCGCTTACACCTACCGCCCCAAGCTGAGGCACTATCAGCTTCCTGTGCCGTACACAAAGGGGCAGATTTGTATCAAATATTTTTTTTACCAGTTCTTCAGTCGAGAAAGTCCCTTTTCCAGCGGCACACCACACATTTATACCCTTTGTGTCGAGTACTAAAATCCATGCGTTTATCCCTGCAAGCGCGCTCCTCAGCTTATCAAAACTCAACTTATAGTTGGCGCTGACAAACACGTCCGAGTTCTCAGACGGCGTACCAACGACATAAAGGCCGGGTGTAACTGTGTAGTGATTTCTGAACGCAGTCAGCCTACACTTCACGGCACCCCACTTATCGTTCCATGATAGTGTTGCAGAGACTTTTTGTATATTAAATAAAGCATTAGTAGTGCCGGTGGAGGATACCGCAGTATGCCCACAGTGGCATTGTGAATTGCCGGAGGCAGCCTCTGAGGGGCAGCAACCACTGCTGTTTGTCTTTTCAGAGTTTACCATTATAGTTAAAGATTATCACAACTCCGGCATTCTTAGCAAATCCAGCACTTAGGGCAGACAATTTCTCAGCTTGCCATTTTCTTCGAAGGGAGGTTATTATTGGACATTGATGTTATGGGCTAAAATCGGGCCTGACACAGTTTAGTTAA
>LNQR01000114.1 GCA_001541255.1 Candidatus Magnetominusculus xianensis | reverse complement strand
CAGCAATTCTCGGTGAAGGCAAGAAAGACACTGTTTATACGTATAGTGTATTAATAAGTGAAAACGATGTGGAGTCAAGGAGACCGTAAGTGCAGAGTTTTCCCTTTGATAGTGTCAATTTTACATGATGATAGCTAGCAATTCTGCTTGAGCTTTTGCAAAAAGGCAAAATGTCCCGTTTAATTTTTTGAGGTAAGCTTATGGAATTGGCAAAACTTCGGTAACGTATTTATAAAAAGGCCATGGGATCTATAATTCTTTCTAACAGGGTCTGCCAGTCGGGAAATATAAGTACTATTATGGTGTTTTTCAGACATTGCCAGAAGGCTCTTCTGCTTGAGAACTTACCTCTACATTGCTGATACAGAGCATCTGTCAATTCAAATATCTGGTGAATGAAAAATGCCAGAAGATTGAAAAGAAAAAAGTTAAAAGAGAGGTTTTCTTTGCCGTGTCCAAAGTTGTGTTCTATATGGTAACCCTGGTTTTTCAGGGTATTAAATGCCTCATTTTCTATTTTCCAACGGCTTCTACCACCTCTGACAAGCTCTCTCACGTTGTGTTCGGTAACACTTATGTCTGTTACCCAACTACTCTTGTAGGTTACCTTTCCATTCTTGACTATTCGATAATGAAAGTAGTTTACCATTTGTGCATCATCTCTGCCGTTTAAGGGTACATCGTTTATCCATTCATATTCGTGGACAATACCCTTAGTGTCCGTTGTCCTATATGAGCTAACCTCACCTAATTGCCTCTGTTCGTTTACCCATTCCACCAGGAGTTTGTGGTCATTATCCTTTGCCGTAAGAATATATCTCATACGATGTTTCACAAGCTTCTCTATAAATGGCTGCTTGCTATACAACGAATCCCCTACTATTATTATCTTTAACCTTGGATGGTCTTGTCTTATCTTCTGAATCAACCTCTTGCCAGCCTGTATCTCGCAGTCCTGCTTCTGGTGGCCGTCAACATTCTTTATCGCTTCCGGTGCCAGGGGAATTACTTGCCTCATGTCAGGGTGCATTATTACACTTTGCAATATCTGGTGTGTGTAATGGATTTTACCGCTTTTGCTCTCTTTGGTCAAACACCCGGGACACTTTACCTTGTCCGAACCAAAATACTCCGATCCATCAATCGACATTAAATAATAGTCCTTCATAAACAGAAACCTCTCAAGCTGTTTCCCACGGCGCAATTTCTCTACAAAATCATTAAATATTGGCTTTAGCTTCTCGCTGTCTAACTTGTCTATGACATCCCTCATCTGACTGTCTTTGGGTATTGTCTTTACGCTAAACAATGTCTTCAAGTTATTATTTCTTGCTTTATCTTCAAGGCGCTGCTGGAATTCCAAAAGCGATGGATCCTGAAAATACATCATTGCAAATCCGGACATACATACGTCATGCAGACAATGTTCTACTTTCCTTATTTCTCGATTATCCTCTATATCACCTATGCGCTTTCTCATTGTATTGCACAGCGCCTCAAATGATAAATGTTTCGCATGCTTATATTCTAAGCATACATCATTAAAAAAATCTAGACTATATATTTGTATATATTCCATCTGCGCGAAAAATATTTCGTTCTCCCTCTCTATTCTCCCTTTCCTCCCTCCCTTTCTTACTTCACCGAGAATTGCTG
>LNQR01000113.1 GCA_001541255.1 Candidatus Magnetominusculus xianensis | reverse complement strand
CGCCAGCAAAGGAGTCAATCGCCTGCGGCAGATTATTTTGGACAGCAGTGATAGAAAGACTTGGCCACAACTGGACTTGATCCGATGCGCGGTTTCCAAGGCCCCTCTGTCTTCGATCCGGCGCAAGACGGCCAACAATTCCGGCGCGGTGATGGCCCCTACGGGCCGTTCCCCCAGCCAGGGAAACACGTCCCGCTGAAGGCGACTCAAGATGTCCTTGGCGTGGTCGGGGGTCCAAGTTGGCTGATACTTGGCGAACCACTCCATGGCCACGGTTTGAAAGGCTCCATCCACCGTGGCTGTTTGTGCCGCCTTGGTGATTTTGCGATGCTCTCCAGGATCAATGCCATTGGCCAGCAGGCGGCGGGCCTCCTCCCGGCGTTCCCTTGCCAATTTCAAAGTCACGTCGGGATAGATTCCCAGGGACAGGAGCTTTTCCTTCCCATCGAAACGGTACTTGAGACGCCACCACTTACCCCCGGTGGGGGTAACCTGGAGGAACATGCCGCCCCCATCGGCCATTTTAAAAGGCTTTTCGGCTGGCTTGGTCTGCCGGATGGCGGTATCGGTCAGGGGCATGGCAGGGTTCTCCAAAAACGGGATCCGGGTTCGACACCGTGGGGATATTGGGGGGCGTGCAGGCCAAACATCACGCTTTTGCACGATTTTTTTGTTACCCCCAATTTTTGGGGGTAACAAAAAGTCAATACCCCCAACACACCCCCAACACACCCCCAAATCTACCCCCAGTTACCCCCGGATGGCAATACATTTTATCGGACGCCCCAGGATGCCAAACAACAAAAAAGCCAGCGTTTCCGCTGGCTCTATGCACTACATTGGATCTCATTGGATGATGATTTGGTGGAGGTGGCGGGAGTTGAACCCGCGTCCAACTTTTGACTTCTTTCTTTGCAATAATTTGATATTAAAAGCCTTTCATGTGCTGGAACCCTGTCGAACGGATCACAGAAACGGATCATTTTCCTGTGAACACAATAGATAATTTGTGGTCGCATATCAACTGAAATAGGATATTAATCAGACGTTTGGAGTGGTTGATTGGTCGTTGTTGCGCGATCCGCCCATGATGCACAGCCCGATTGCGGAAAAGCCCTCCTCACAGAACGCTCTGTGTTGCATTTTTCCTGGTAAGGAAAGGTTAGCAGCCGGCGCCGGAACAGGAAAGCCAGACAGAGAGGCGTGTACGGCGGAAATCAGAGATCAGTCAATGACAGATTCGCCAGCACCCGCCCTGTGTGGTCCGTAGGCGCGTTATCCTGCCGCCATGGAACCCATTGCCAAGAAAGGCGGATGCCGCCACAGGGGCCGTTTGGTGGCGACTTTTTTGTGTTACGTCGTGTCATCCAAGAACTGCCAATCCTTTACGGTCAATCAGGTCAAGCAACCTGAGTGCTGGTCCAGATGGCTTTTTTCGTCCTTGCTCCCATTGCTGTACCGTTGTCTTACCGATGCCGAGAGAGACGGCGAGGACGGCTTGGCTCACATGGTTGGCCAAGCGAATGCGTCGAATGTCTTCTGACCCAAACTGTCGTTTCGGTGGCAAGCACAGAGCGTCCAGCCTGCGCATGGTGATTTCTTCCATTGCACCGACAGCCACCAAGTCGCGGGCTAAATCGCGGGCAACATCCAGAATTTCATCCATTTTCAATCTCCGAAATCGAACCTCTCTCCAACAAGTGGATGATGTGTTCCTCCGTGGCAACAAGAAAATCTTTTGCGACAAGGCTCAGGGCTTCTGCTTGCACAGCCGATATGTTCGCGGTTGCATTTTTTGCGAAACCATACAGAAAAATGATGCGGCTTGCATCAGCTTTTCGAAAGCCCACAATCGTCCGATAACCGCCGCTTTTCCC
>LNQR01000112.1 GCA_001541255.1 Candidatus Magnetominusculus xianensis | reverse complement strand
CGACCCTGGGCGCTGTTGAAACTGCCCGCGAAGGAGTCCATGGCCAGCCCCACGGCCTGCACGAAGGGGGTGCTGTCTGGGGGTGGCACATTGCCCCCGCCCACCGCCACCACCGCGGGTTCCACGCTCCGGTGGTGGAGGAACGCTTTGGACAACCGTTCCAGCCACTCCGGCGGGGCCTCGCAATCCGCGTCGATGAAGGCGACATGGGGATGCCGGGCGGCGGCGACCCCCCGGTTGCGGCCGATGGCCGTCCCCTTGCGGGGTTCGCTGACCAGCAGCACCCGGGGATGGATGGCGGCGTAGGCCGCGATGATCTCCCCGGTTTTGTCCCGGGACCCGCCATCCACCGCCACGATCTCGAAGAGGTGGGGGGGGTGGCTCTGCGTCAGCAGCGAGTCCAGGCACCGGGCGATGTTCCCCGCTTCGTTCCAGCAGACCACGATCACGGAAATTTCCATCATTTCATGCGCTCCAGGAAGGCGTTCCGCAGCAGTTTCCAGAAGAAGGATTGGGCGGAGAGCAGGCTGCGATACCCTTCTGCGGGGTCACGGACAGCCTGCCACAGTTTCTTCAGCAGGTAACGGGGACGCAGATGATAGCGTCTCAGGTAGTCGTCGCACAACGCCACCATCTCCCGGGACGACAGCTGAGGAGTCTCCAGGACGCAGTTGTGCTGACCCTCCCCGTCCAGCCAGCGGGCGTAATCGGTGGTGGTCAGATAGCCGTTGCTTTTGGCCCATTCGAAGGCTTCCGTGCCTGGATAGACGTACAACGGATAAAACTGCATGCTGTCGCAATCGGCCTGGATGGCGAACCGGTAACTGGCGGCCAGGGTCTCCCTGGTGTCCCCCGGATTGCCCACCATCATGCAGCCGTGGACCAGCAGACCCGCCTGTTTGACATCCTGGACGAACCGCCGGTATTTTTCCAGGGTGATCCCTTTGCCCATGGCGTCCAGAATGCTCTGCGCTCCGCTTTCGAACCCCACCGTCACCAGGCGGCAGCCGGCCTTTTTCATCAGGGCCAGCAGTTCCGGTTTCACGTCCCCCCGCACGTTGCAATACCATTTCAGCCTGAGCCGCCGCCGGATGATCTCCTCGCAGATCCCCCGGACGTGAGCGGGACTGGCGGTGAAGCAGTCGTCCTCGATGCCCACCTCTTTCACCATGGGCAGATGGGTCTGGATGTACGCCAGTTCATCCACCACGTTCCGCGCGCTGCGCACCCGGTAGCGGCGGGAGTGGAACACCTGGGGATAGACGCAGAAGAAACAGCGATGGGGGCACCCCCGGCCCGTGATGATCATCACCATGGGATAATTGGCGGCGGCGAAAAAATAGTCCCGGACATTCAGGTGCTGGAGGTAGACCCGGGAGACGAAGGGCAGGGCGTCCAGATGTTCCAGTTTCTCCCTGGGGGCGGTCAGGAACGGTTCTCCCGCCCGGCGCAGCGCCAGCCCCTGGACCGGCTCCAGGGGTTGGCGGTGTTCCAGCGCCCCGGCCAGCTCCACCACCGTGGCGTCATACTCCCCGATGGCGACGCCGTCGATGGCCGGGTTCCGTGACAGGGACTCCTCCGGCAGGGCCGAGGGGTGGGTGCCCACCAGCAAAATGAAACTGGCGGGAAAACGTTCCTTGATCCGGGCCGCCACGGCGCTGTCGTGATGGATGCTGGGGGTGCTGGTATCGACCACCACCAGGCCCGGCTGCCAATCTTCCAGAAAAAGGTACAGGTCGTCCAGGGTGGCCAGGCGGGCCGGGGCGTCGAACAGTCGCGCGTCGTGACCGTTGTGTTGCGCCCAACCCGTGGCGTAGGCCAGCCAGATGGGATAGTAGAAGGTTCCCCCCTTGGTGACCGCCGGACTGCGGGAGGTGCGGGAGAAGCGGCCCAGGAAGGGCGGATTCAGGAACAGTATGTTCATCGAGGTGTGAA
>LNQR01000111.1 GCA_001541255.1 Candidatus Magnetominusculus xianensis | reverse complement strand
GGTGGCGTGATGCAGGGAACCGATGTGTCCGGCCATGTTGTGGGCGTGGCAGGATTCATCGAAGCTCGGTTCGTTGAAACCGATGGAAAACGACTCCAGGGGTTTGGTCCGGGTGAATTGCGCGGCCAGGGCCGCGACCGCGGAGGAGTCGATGCCGCCACTCAACAGCACCCCCAGAGGGACATCCGACATCAGGCGTCGTTTCACCGCCAGGGTGAGGAGTTCCCGCAACTGCTCCCCCCACTCCTGGACCGGGTTGGAGGGGAGAGTGTCGAAGGGGTCCAGGACGAACTCCCAGTAACGATGCTGCGTGGTGGTCGATTGGTTCAGGTCGTGCAGCAGGTTGCAACCGGCGGGGAGCTTGTGGATGTCGTGAAAGATGGTGGCCGGGGCCGGAATGTAACCATAGGCGAAATATTTGTGCAGACTGGTTGGGGAAATGGCGGGCCGGATGTGGGGATGTCGCAGCAGGGCCGTGAGCTCGGAGGCGAAGGCGAACAGATGTCTGTCCGCATGATAATACAGAGGTTTTTTTCCGAATCGGTCCCTGGAGAGAAACAGTTTTCCCCGTCTGGCGTCGTACAGGGCGAAGGCCCACATGCCATTGAGCTTTTCCGGCAGGGCGGTTTGCCACTCCTCGTAACCATGGAGCAGGACCTCGGTGTCGGAGTGGTCGGTTTGAAAGCGGTGGCCCGCCCGGGAGAGTGTGGCGCGCAACTCCGGATGGTTGTAGATCTCCCCGTTGAAGATCACCCCTATGGCGCCGTCGGCGGTCCACATGGGTTGGGACCCCCCCGCCAGGTCGATGATGGAGAGTCTGCGATGCCCCAAATAAATCCGTTTTTCCTGGTCCCACCATGTTCCCTGGGCATCGGGTCCCCGGTGCAACAGGGCTTGCACCATGGCGATCAGGTGTTCCTGGTCTCCGGTTCCGATAAAACCCGCTATGCCGCACATTTTTGTTGAATTCCCGTGATGATTCCGAGCCTTGATCGCTGTCTGCCAGGACAATGGCACCAACATTGATCCCCTGCGGGAGAAAAGTCAAATGCAAAATCGATCTACATGCTTGCAATGTATAACATATCCCCGCCGGATGGAATGGACTTGCCGGGGGGTTTGGGATTATTCTGCCGCGTCATGATTGGAGTGGGCTGGAGTCCGGGCAAAAGGAGCGGCTGTGAAAATCGTCAAATATCTGCTGTCCATCGGGCTGGTGTATTGGCTGGTCCGTTCGGATCAACTGCAAATCTCCTCGTTGCGGTCGCATCTTTTCTCCTCCGGCCATCTCTGGGTGCTGTTGTTGTTGTTGGGAAATTTTTTCGGGCAGATTCATCGCTGGTGGACGCTGTTGCGGTTGCAGGAGATTGAGATCCCTTTTGTCACAATGATACGCATGGGATATATTGGACAGTTTTTTTGCATCACCTCGATCGGATCGATCGCCGGCGAGGCGGCCAGGGGGTTCTACGTGCTGAAATATTCGGGAACCGCCAAACTGGCGGCGGTCTCGACGGTGGTGATGGATCGGGTGTTGGGCCTGTTCACCTATCTGCTTCTTGGCGGGATTTTCACCCTGTTCTGGCTGGGTTGGGGGGAGCCGTCCGAAGTGCTGGCGCGCTACGGGGCGGTGACCCTGCTGGCGGTGGGGGGGATGGTGCTGCTGTTCGTCCTGGTCTGGTCGCCGGTGGTGCAAAGGGTGTTGTTCGATCGGTTGCCCGTTGGCTGGGCTGACGTGCTGCGCCAGATCATGGTGGCCTACCGGCCCGGCCGGGCCGGGGTCTGGCTGGTGGTGGGGACCTCCCTGCTGACCTCGCTGACCCATTTGCTGGCTTTCATGATGGCCAGTCGGGTGTTGGGGTTGGGGCTGGGGTGGGATGCGCTGTTCATGACGCTGCCCCTGGTGGTGCTCTCCGGCACCCTGCCCATGCCTTTGGGCGGTCTGGGGGTGGGTGAAACGGCGGCGCAACTCCTGTTGTCGCCGTTGGGCGTTCCGAACGGAGCGCTGCTGATGCTGATGATCCGGGTCACCAACTGGATGCTGATGCTGCCTCCGGGCGCGTACTGCTATCTGACGGAAAAGGATGTCGTGGCCCGGTGATGGAAATTGGGAGTAGCCTTTTTTGGAGATTGGGGCTATTCTTTGGAACTCTTGACCTGTACGGGCCGGCGCGCGGTCGGACGGCATTGGTTTACATGAATCAGATGATCGGCAAGGTGTGATGGCAGCCAAGGAGAGCAAAGAGGAGCACAGACGTCTGCGTCGGGCGGAGCGCCTGCTGGAGAATCTGTCCATGCCTTCCCGGCCCGATGTCCTGCTGGACGCGGTGCGGACGCAGGCGGGCTTCGCCCCGGACCCGTTGGCCGTCACGGCGGTCATTCTCAAGGACATGGCCCTCTCCGCCGCCGTGTTGCACGCCGCCAATACCCAGTTGAACGGTTGGAAACGCAAGCTGATCTCCATCGAGGGGGCCGTGGCGCTGCTGGGTCTGGAACGGGTGCGCGCCATCGTCGCGGAGCAGTTCTTGAGCGCCACCCTGGTCAGCCAGGAAGGACCGCTCCAGATGGTGCGGTTGCGGGGTGTGGAGGCGGGACGGGTGGCGGCCCGTCTGGCTCGTGAACTGCCGAAAGCGGCTCCCCATTGCCTGAATGGCTATCTGCCCCCGGTGGCCCCCGACGAGGCGTATGCCGCCGGCCTGCTGCACGATTGTGGTCTGGTGGCCATGATGCGGGGCTTTCCGGACTATGTGGGTTTCTGCCAGGAGATGCACGCCAGAGGGGGGGGGCGACGTGGTGGCGGAGGAGAACGAGCGTTTCGGGACCAACCACTGTCTGGCGGGTTTTTTGATGGTGCAGAGATGGCGTCTGCCGGAACCTTTCTGTCGGATCATTCGCACCCATCATCGGACGGACGACTTCAACCGTCCCGGACAGAAGGTGCGGGAACTCGGTTATACGGTTCTGCGGGCCATACTGCACCTTTCCGCCTCGGTTTGCGGTGGGGTGTCGGTGGGGGAGTGGCAGGCCGTGGAAGAGCGCATCACCTCTTTTTTTGGTTTGGAAGCCGGGCAACTGGAACGATTGCGCGCCCCCTCCGGTGGGGAGTGAGGCGGAGAGGTTGGCTTTTTTCGGAAAAATATGTTTCAATCTGGGAAATGAAACGTGCAGGCAGGATCCATCGTGGAACCTTTTTGGGAGGATGAGATGGCACAAAAAGCGAAGAAAAAAGTGCAGGGCAAGCGGATCTCGGGCGCGACCGGCAATCGACTCGCCGAGTTGGAAAAGCGGATCGTGGATCTGGAAAAGCAGATGTCCGACAAGATGGATCAACTGTCGGAAAGAAACGCGGCCCTGTTGCGCAAGACCACCGAGCAGATGCGTCAGCTTTCGGACCGGCAGGCGGCGCTGTTGCGCATGACGTCGGAACGGGATGCCCAGTTGTCCGAGCGTAATGCCGCCCTGTTGCGCAAGGTGACCGATCAGATGGATCAGTTGGCCGAACGCAACGCGGCGATCATCCGCAAGTTGGCCGGCACCACCGCGGATGATGAGGCGAAATCCACCGCGAAAGGCAGATCGACAACAGCCAGATAAGGCAACACCGGTTCGCAATCGGGTCGCGGCGACTCCCCCGACCGTCGTGATCGCGCCTCCTCCCGAGAGTTTCCGCCGGTTCTTTCCGGGAGGAGGCGCGGGCGCGCGTCCTGATCGTTCAAGGCATTATTTCTTGGAGGAGTGGTGATGATGACGGCTCAAAACGGTGTTGGTTCCACCCGTCCCAGCCTTTCGTTCGAGTTCTTTCCGCCCAAGAAGCCGGAGGCGGAAGTTCTCTTCTGGGAGACGCTCGACACCCTGATGCCCTATCGACCCGATTTTGTCTCCATCACCTGCGGGGCCGGTGGCAGCCGTCAGGCGGGGAGTGGCGCGCTGGTGCGGCAGGTGCGCGAGCGGACCGGCCTGACCACGGTGGCCCATTTGACCTGTGTGGGGGCCAGTCGTCCCACCCTGACGGAAATGCTGAACGATTATCAGGAGTGTGGCATTGCCACCATTCTGGCTTTGCGGGGCGATCCCCCCCGGAACGACCCCCCCGGCGCGTTGGAACAGGGGGCGTTTCGCTACGCGGAACCTTTTGTCGCCTTCATTCGAGAATATTTCCCCCAATTTCGCATCGGCGTGGCCGCCTATCCCGAAGGTCATCCCGAAACGGCCGATCCAAGCGTGGACCAGCTCCATTTCCGGCGCAAGGTGGAGGCTGGAGCCGATTTCGCCGTCACCCAGTTCTTCTTCGAAAACGATGTCTATTTTCGTTTCGTGAGCGACTGTCGCGCCAAAGGGGTCCATATTCCCATCTATCCGGGGATCATGCCGGTGACGGACTTCAAGCAGCTCAAGCGGTTGTCCGAGTTGTGCGGTTCCACGTTGCCCCGCTGGCTCACGGAGCGGTTCGAGGCGATTCGGGACGACCCGGAAAAGATGCGTCAGGCCGGGGTGCGGGTGGCGGTGGCCCAGTGCCGCGACCTGCTGCGCCGTGGTGCTCCCGGACTCCATTTTTTCACCCTGAATCAATGCGTCGTCGTGCCGCAAATCCTGGAGGAGCTGGTGGGGGAGTTTTATTGAGCATTTCGATCGGAAGGAGCGACTCTATGGAACGCAGGACATTTATCAAATCGGCCACGTTGTTGGCGGCGGCCGGGGTGTCATCCATCGCCGGGGCCGAAGGGGAGGCGCCCGTCGGGGGGGAGAAGGCGCGGGTGAAGCGCTACCGGCCCTTGGGAAAGACCGGCATCAAGATGAGCGACATCTCCTTCGGGGCGGGACGGCTGACCTCGGCGGCGCTGGTGTTGCGGGCCGTTGACCGGGGGATGAACTACTTCGACACCGCCCCCGATTACGGTCCCAGCGAGGATTTTATCGGGGAGGCCCTGCGCAAGATGAAGGCCCGCGACAAGATTCATCTCGTTTCCAAGTTCTGTCAGCCCGTCTCCTATCAGCCAGGCAAGAGCCACTTGCAGGTGGGGTCCAAAAAGCAGGATTACATCGCCGCCGTGGAGAACAGTCTCAAGCGCATGGGCACCGACTACCTGGACGCGGTTTTTGTCCACGCCATGGGGGAAGGGAAGGAACTGGACCAGGAAAAGAACCGTCTTTTGGACCCGGAAATGCTGTCGGCCACCGAGGCGTTGAAAAAAGCGGGCAAGGTGCGCGCCCTGGCGGTCTCCTCCCATGGACCCAACAACATGGAGACCCTGCTGCTGGAGGCGGTGCGTTCCGGTCATTATGATTTCATCATGCCCGCCTTCAACTTCCTGAAGTTCCCCAAGGTCCCGGAAGTGCTCAAGGAGGCCAAGACCCGTGACGTGGGGGTGGTGGCCATGAAGGTGCTGGCCGGAACCAGGGAGAGCGGCATGAAGTTCGATCCGGGTCAGTTCGAGCAGTCGGCGTTCAAGTGGGCCTTGCACCACCCGGAGGTGAGCGGACTGGTGATCACCATCCAGTCCGCCCAGGATCTCGACAACTATCTGCCCGCCTCCGGTCAGCCCTTCACCGCCGCGGACCAGCGGGTGCTGGACCAGTACGCCGCGTTGCACGGCGCGGATTATTGCCGTACCGGATGCGGTGACTGTCTGCAGGCCTGCGAACAGGGGGTGGATGTCGCCGCCATTTTGCGATACCAGATGTACTTTGAAAACTACGGCGACGAAAAACGGGCCATGCTCTCCTACGCCGCCCTGGAGCGGAATGCCGGTCTGTGCGCTGGGTGCGAAGATGACGCCTGCACCAGCGCCTGCGGGTATGGCCTGCCAGTGAGCCGGAAATTGCGCGCCGCCCATCGTTTGTTGACTTTATGAACCCGGTTGTCTCCTGGTGGCTGCGGGGGGGCTTGCTGGCGCTGCTGCCCCTCATCGGTTACGGGGTGTGGCTGGATGGGCAGAGTTATGATCCGGGTCTGCTCGATTTCAAGCAGGCCGGGGTCCGTCTCTCCCCCATGGTGGATTTTTTGCCGGAACGGGTGGGGGGACTGGCGCGACAGGGAGAGGCGCGCCGTTTCGGCAAGGAGAATCTCCACGACTATGTCAATGGTCACGCCGAGTTTTTCATCGGGGCCGGTTTCAAGGAACTGATCGTGGGTGAGTACGGCGACGGAACCCGCCCCGGCGTGGTCGTGGACCTGTACGACATGGACAAACCGTTGTTCGCCTTCGGCGTGGTGACCCAGGAGACCCAACCCGACGCCCAACCCGTGGCCATCGGCGAGATGGGGAGTGGGGACGCCCGTGGTTTGCGATTCATTTTCGGACCCTATTACATCAAGATGACCGCTTTCGCCGAGGGAGCGCCCCTGGAGGAGATCGGCAAACTCCTGATCAACAACATGGGCAAGGTGGGAGGCGGGGTGCGCAGTTTCGCCTTTCCGGAGTGGGGCCGTCCGACCGCGACCCGTTTCATCAAGGACAACTACCGGGGGCTGGACTTTTTCGACCATGTGGTGGAACGCACCTTTCAATGGGAGGGGCGGGAGGTCCAGGGGTTTCTGGTGGGGGAGGGCCGGGGGCTGGAGCAACGGTTGACGGCCTTTCTCGCCAGGGAGGGGATTCCGGTGAAACAGGTGGCGCACCAGGGCCTGATGGTGACGGTGGTGGACGACCCGTATGAAGGGACATGGTTTTTCCTGCGGGACAGGGAGCAACTGCTGGGCGCCTTCGGGCTCCCCCTGGAGGCGGCGTTGGGTCCATTGCAGAGGTTTGTGGAACATGGCGGTCAGACGCAGAGCGGAAAAAAATAACAGCGTGCTGCCTCCGGTGAGCCGCCGTGAATTTCTGGGACGGATGGCCGGGCTGTCCGGTTTGGCGGTGGGGATGGCGGGGGGCGGGTATCTGCTCTACAGCGATCAGCCCTTGCGCAAGAGTCTGGTGGAGGTCAAGAAGATCAAGGACTTCAGAGTGCCGCCCGATCCCCTGCATCCGGTCATGGCCGTGGTGCACGGTCAGCGCACCGAGGCCATGGCGCGGGAGGCGGTGGAGAAACTGGGTGGCATCGCCCGTTTCATCGCCCGGGGAGACCGGGTGTTGTTGAAACCGAACGTGGGCTGGGACCGGCAACCGGAGCAGGCGGCCAACACCGGACCGGAACTGGTGGGCGCCATGGTGCGTCTCTGCCGGGAGGCCGGCGCGGCCACGGTCTGGGTAACGGATGTCTCGTTGAATGACCCCAAACGCTGCTTCGCCCGCTCCGGCATCGGGCAGGCGGCGATGGAGGCCGGGGGAAAGGTGCGCCTGCCGGGCCGGGATGATTTTCTGGAGACGGACATGGGGGGGGAGATCCTCAAGGTGTGGCCGGTGGCCCGTTATTTCCACGAGGTGGACAAGGTGATCAACCTGCCCATTGTCAAGCACCACTCCCTTTCCGGTTGCACCCTGGCGATGAAGAACTGGTATGGGGTGATCGGCG
>LNQR01000110.1 GCA_001541255.1 Candidatus Magnetominusculus xianensis | reverse complement strand
ATTTGCAAACAAATACTTACCGCATTCTCGGAGTAACCGTGGGTTCAAGCCATCGGTATTTGTGGACCCAGTGATACTAATGCTTGAGAGCGGAGGAGTAAGTCTTGAGGATATAAGGGAATTGAAATATGAAGAAGGGTTAATGAAACTGATAGACGAGAGGCGAATTCCAAGTCCTGATGCAGTTGGAGTCTGGTTAAGGCGAATGGGAAAGGATTCTGAAGGGTTAAAAGGTTTGGGTAAGGTGAGGGAAAAGATAAATCATAGGCTGCTAAAGAGAGATGGGATAAAAGAATACACGTTAGATGCGGACGCCACGGAGATAATAGCTGAGAAGGATGAGGCGAACTATACGTACAAGGGCAATAAGGGATATATGCCAATGCTTGGATTTTTATATGAGACGAAGCTGTGCATATATGACGAATTCAGAGAGGGTAATACACCCCCCGCATATGGGCAGAAGGATTTTTACACAGAATGTAAGAAGCGAATGCCAAGAGAAAAGAAGATAAAGGCATACAGGGCAGACAGCGCGTCATATCAGGCGGAGTTGATAAACAGGTTAGAGGAAGATGGTGTAAAGTGGGGAATAACTGCATCCCATGATAAAGCAGTAAAAGCGCTTATAAACTCGATAGAAGAGGCAATGTGGAACGAACCAGAGAGAGGATGTGGGTATGAGCTAGCAGAAACAGTTCATTGCATGAACAAGACGGGCAAGTCATTTCGGATGGTATTAAAAAGAGAGCTGCGTAAGCAGGCAGATTTATTTGAAGAGGGTAAATATTATCATCATGTAATAGCGACAAACTGGTTAGAGGAAGAGAAGACAGGAAATGAAGTAATTAAGTGGCATAATCAGAGAGGGGACGCGGAGAATTTTAACAAAGAGTTAAAAAGCGGCTTTGGAATGGAGCGTATGCCGTGTGGTCAGACACATGCCAATGCGGTATTTTTCAGGTTAGGAGTAATAGCATACAATCTATTTATTGGGTTTAAAAGACTGTCATGTCCAGATTCGTGGGCAAGACACACAATAAAAACATTTCGTTGGAAGATGATACAGGCAGCAGGGCGAATAGTGAGCCATGCTGGGCAAGTAATCTTAAAGCTGGCAGTGGATATAAAGAAGCTGGCAGTATTTGAAGAGATAAGGGTAAAGATTTATGAACTCAGCCTCGCATGGGATGGCTAACAAAGAGTATGAAATAATAAATCACTGGCATAAATAGGGAGAGGTATGTTTAAAAAAGTAATAATTATGTAATATTAGGTATTTAAGATAAGCATTTAGTTGTTTATGATATATAATCATGGGTTGATAATACTATAAATGACAAATAATGCTCTCAAAAACCCTTTATAGCGATAGGTGCAAATTCCTATGTCGGAGCTTGGG
>LNQR01000109.1 GCA_001541255.1 Candidatus Magnetominusculus xianensis | reverse complement strand
TTATAAGATGTGCTGATAATTGTAGCTTTAGGACTGCTCTCAACCTCTACCGTAAATTGTTAAGCAATTCCTGTACCGCACAGTATTGGACACATCCCATTATTCTTGACAAGCATATCTCAATTTGAGTATATTTTAAATATGGCAAGAGTTGCGCGAGCTGTTGCGGTCGGGTTTCCCCATCATATAGTGCAGAGGGGAAATAACAGAGAAGATGTATTCATTGATGAGGAAGACCGAGAGAAATATATTATGCTTTCGAAGAAATATTCGAGGGAAAGAGATGCCCTGATACTGATCTATTGTCTGATGTCAAACCATGTTCATCTGTTGGTTAAGCCAAAAGAAAACGATTCTCTGTATAAAATGATGCAGGGAGTTACGCTTTGTTACACACAATTTGCAAATAAAAAATATACCGCACAGAAAGATTATGGGAGAGCAGATACCATTCCTGTATAGTGGATAAGGATTCATATCTCTGGGCAGTTGCAAGATACATAGAGACAAACCCTGTACGTGCCGGGATGGTAAAAAAAGCAGAAGACTACGCCTTCTCAAGTGCATTAGCACATATAATGGGGAAACCAGACGACCTATTAAACGAGGAGCTTATTGCAGAAACACAGAGAAAGGATTACATGGAGTTTATCAGAGAAACGAGTACAGAGAAAGACAGGGACTTGATACGCTATCATGCGAGGACAGGCAAGCCGCTTGGAGATGAAATGTTTATGAAAAGGATAGAAAAAAATACAGGAAGGGATTTAGCACTTAGACCACGGGGCAGACCAAGGAAAAAAGCGGACATAAAATAGGATGTGTCCCCATTAAAAAAGATATTGCCGCAATCTGTCTTGCGTTTGTCGTTGTGCTGGTTTATCTGCCAGTACGAAATTACGATTTTATCAGATATGACGACGAGCAATATGTTACCGAAAACCCGCAAGTCCTCAAAGGGTTGACGGCAGACGGGCTTCTATGGGCATTTAAGACCACACAGTTAGGGTTTTGGCAGCCGCTTTCGTGGATTTCACATATGGCTGATGTAGAGGTGTTTGGCCTTAACGCGGGCGGACATCATCTGGTTAGTGTGTTGTTTCATGTGATAAATACCCTGTTATTATTTTTTGCCCTTAGCGCTTTAACCGGGGCTGTGTGGAGGGGTGCGTTTGTGGCAGCGCTGTTTGCCCTTCATCCCATGCATGTGGAGTCTGTGGCGTGGATAGCCGAGCGAAAAGATGTGTTGAGCGGATTTTTCTGGATACTTGCAGTTTGGGCCTATGTGTATTATGTGCTGAGGCCCTCAGCAGGGCGTTATATGCTTGTGTTGTGTTGTGTTGTTTTGGGTTTGATGTCAAAACCGATGCTGGTGACGCTGCCTATTGTGCTTTTGCTTTTTGACTACTGGCCGCTTGGACGGTTTTCGGGGAATGTGAGGGCATTGTTTATTGAGAAGCTGCCGATGTTCGCACTTTCAGCGGTCTCCGGGCTTGTTACGTTTTTTACTGAGACAGCGGGCAGGAATCTTCAGACAGCACCGCTGGATGGGCGGATTATAAATGCCGTCGTTTCCTGTGGCCGATATATTGCTAAGGTGTTTTACCCTGTAAGGCTCTCGGTGATATATCCGCTTGGTGATATTGCCTTGTGGCAAATCATTGTCAGTGCGTGTATGATAGCAGCAGTGTCGGCGGCTGCACTGTGGAATATGAAGCGGTATCCATATCTCTTTACAGGATGGTTTTTATTTCTGATTGTGATGCTGCCATCATCAGGGATAGTGACTTTTGGGGCGCTGGAGTTTCAGTCAATGGCAGACAGATATACGTATGTGCCATATGTTGGGCTTTTTTTAATATTCGCAATGGCGCTTCCAGACAGTTGGCTCAATACCCCAGCAAAGAAAAACGCAGCGGCAGCAGCGGCAATTATTGTAGTGCTTGTCTGTATTACTGCCTCCACAAGGCAGCTCCGGCACTGGCGTGATACCATTACGCTTTTCCAGTACGCTGTCAGCGTTACACAGCGCAACTACGTGGCGTATAATAATCTTGGCACGGCGCTGGCACTAAAGGGTCTGGACAACGCATCCTTTACCGCCTTTGAGATGGCCGTAGCCATTGAGCCGACGTATAAGACCGCTTACGTAAACCTTGGGAACGTACTCCTGCAGAGGAATAAGCCTGAGGAGGCATTAAGATATTATGAAAAGGCTGTTTCAATTGATACACAGTTACCCGGGGCATATCATGGAATTGGCGTTGCCCTCTTGTCTATGGGCAGAAGAAGCGAGGCTGCCGCATATTTTGAAAAGGCCATTGCCATTGACCCAAATCATCAGGCAGCACGTCACTTCTTGAAATCATTACGTGAACAAGGCAATAACCCATGACTGAACACGGCAAGGGCAATCAATCGGAATCTGCCCGCGGCTTAAGCGATGTGTTTATAATTGCAATGATTGTCACTGTGACGTTATTTGTATTTTCCGAGGTAAGAACATTTGATCTTCTGAGCTACGACGACACTATTGACATATCTGACAATCCTCACGTAAATGGAGGTCTCACAGTGGCAAATGTGCGTTGGGTGTTTACTCACCAGCATGCCGCTAACTGGTTTCCGCTGACGCTGATTTCATATATGCTTACGATTCAGCTTTTCGGGGCCAGTCCCGCCGCACATCATATCGTGGGACTTATGATTCATGTAATTAACTCAGTCCTGCTGTTCATAATTGTCTCACGGCTGTTTCCCCGAATAACGGCTGCACGGTGGCGTGGCGCCTTTGTTGCCATGTTAT
Organism: Candidatus Magnetominusculus xianensis; assembly: GCA_001541255.1. Classification (GTDB taxonomy): domain Bacteria; phylum Nitrospirota; class Thermodesulfovibrionia; order Thermodesulfovibrionales; family Magnetobacteriaceae; genus Magnetominusculus; species Magnetominusculus xianensis. Next base: position 24,301 of record LNQR01000109.1, on the reverse strand, counting down.
TTGCGGTACATCCGATGCATGTAGAATCAGTTGCATGGGTTGCGGAGCGCAAGGATGTCCTCAGTGTCTTTTTTGGTTTTCTTGCCATAATGCTTTACATGCACTACGCGCAAAGACCTTCTGTGATGAAATATCTGGGGGCGCTGTTGTGTTTTATCTTCAGCCTTATGTCCAAGGCTATGCTGGTAACGCTGCCATTTTTACTCCTGCTGCTTGATTTTTGGCCGCTAGGCCGTTTTAATACTGGGATTAAACGGCTGTTAGTGGAAAAAATACCATTTATCGTATTTTCTGCCGCAGTATCGATTATAACAATACTGTCACAAAAGGCTTATGGAACGGTTGCCTCGTTAGAAGAAGTGCCGCTTAATATTCGCCTTGTGAACATCCCCGTGTCATATGTCAAATATATACTGAAGATGTTTTACCCGAATAAGCAGGCGTTTTTATATCTGCTTAAAGATGACATACCACTGTGGCACACGGGCGCAGCGGTTGTTGTACTGCTGATGATATGCGTGTTTGCCGTTGTAATGGCAAGGCGTCTTCCATATATATTAACCGGATGGTTTTGGTACGTGGGGACGCTGGTGCCGGTAATAGGTTTTGTCCAGGTGGGTTTACAGGCAATGGCAGACAGGTACACGTATATACCTTATGTTGGATTATTCATTATTGCCGCAATGGCTGTGCCCGATTCAACGTTCAGGACACCTCGCGGCAAGACCATTGTCTCAGTTGCCGCTGCCGTGCTGATAATCCTTTGTGCTGCCAAGGCAAAGGCACAGGTTAATTACTGGCGCACCTCCGTTACCTTGTATCACCATGCCATAGAGGTAGATGAGAATAATTACATAGCGTACTACAACTTAGGGACTACTTACATATCTCAAGGCAGGGTAAACGAGGCCGTCACTGCCTTTAAGAAGGCAATATTGATTAGGCCCACATACTCATCGCCCTATACAAATCTTGGAATGGCCTTGTTATTCCAGCTTCAGAGGCCGGAGGAGGCTATTGGTTATTTTTATAAGGCCATCGAGCTAAATCCACTAAGCTCCAACGCATATAATGGCGTCGGTGCCTCGCTTGCGATTTTAAAGCGTCCCGGCGAGGCCATCGCATACTTTGAAAAGGCGCTGGAGCTTGACCCAAATTTTGAGCAGGCACGCTCAAACCTTGCAAGGGCACGACGCGAAGCTGGCCTGTGACTAGGGCATTCGTTTACCCTTGTCCTTCATTTTTTTCCACTTATACCAGATGATTTCGTTGCTGCCCGAGGGGTAAATCAGGCGTTTTACCTTGCGGTACGGGGCGCCCCAGAGCCGGTTATACCAACTGTTAAATCCCGTGCGGACTGACAAGGCCAGCTCTTCATCTGTCATCAGTTGCGGCTGAAAGCGTTTCTTGTGTTTGTATATATGATATATGTCTTCTCTGATGAGGCTGTCAAATATCCTGCCGCTGATACGGCCCAAGAATCCCGGCAGTGCCCTGAAATATATGCTGACCTGAAAATCAATGAGATATGGCCGCATGTCATCACCGACTATGATATTACCAAGTTTATTGAGGTCGAGATAAAATATGCGCCTCTGATGGAGCTGTTCTATTATAGCCCTCAGACCGCTAAAAAAATCCTCCGGCAGCTCACCCCTATACTCATGAAGCGTTGTACCCTCGGCAAACTGGTGAAAATATCCCCTCATTCCAACCCTTGGCCCTAATGGTGGAATACCCTCTATGCCGTCAATCCTCTTATATATACTGTACTCTCTGCGTGAAAAAAATACGGCCAGCGGGCGCAGCAATGCCCCGAATATAAACCGGAAGTCGGAGAGTTTTAAGACGTATCTAAGGCCGCTGGTGTTTTTATATAACACATTGACAGAAAAGAAGTCCTCCTTCAGTACCTTTTCATACAAGAAGGCGCTGCCGTTTATCTCTACCTGTGAAGGATACTTTTTGTCCATTTGCAGTTACGGGACTGTGATTTGATATGCTTTATTTTGCAGCCCCTGTGATATGTTCTTTTATGAACTCAGCCTTGTACTGGTCTGTTACTGAGTCATTGTACATGACCATGTCAAGCTGCTTGGTGTAAACTGTCAACCTGCCCATGATCTCCAGCTTCTGTTCAATAGACTGCTTCTTGTATTTTGACAGGCGGGCGTCTATCACATCACCCTTTACAACTATTGAATCAAAGTCTATCTCTCTGAGAATCTCAGAAATGAGCCTCACCCGCCGCAGCCGCCTGTCTTCCTGCGCCCCGCCGCCCTTAAAATGGAATTGTATATAATTGTCATTTAAATTGTCAGTCACATATGCCTCCACTAAAGACAGATGATAGCCAAGCCTTATCGAGAAATTCATGTAGTGGTCTGAGAGAAACACAAAGCTGCACTTTGCTATCTCATCAAGCTGTGCCTCGCTCATTGTCGCTGAATGCGCTATCATACCCATAAACCCCCCTACGTCAACCGGTCTGCCCTGCGGCCATCTCATGGAGGTAAGACCTTTGAAAAACGCAATAAACGGGGTTGAGCTTACATGCTCCGGTGTTAACCTCTTAGGTCTGCCCTCAGAGGCTCTGATTCCGCCGCCTAAGTCTATAACAGCTAAATCTATAGGAAGGCCGGTTACCATTTTGACAGCCCCGAACTCCGGCTGTACTGCCGCAACGTCTGTGATTTGAAACATATGCTGCATGGCCTTCTCGTGGGCAAAGCGGGTTATGTCGTGGAATGTGGCGCAATTTTTAGGACTGAATTCCTCGGCCTCGGGGTGTATGAGATTCAGAGGCACTATCCATGTCAGTACCTGTGATAGTATTTTAAAAAGCAGTGTTTCTCTGAACGGGTTTGGTTTATTTTCATAATTATCTATAAGTTCGCGTACATATCCTTCATAGACACAGCCGTTTACTGCGTCTACTGTTATCTCCTGCTCATGTCTGATTACATCTGTGGCAATTTCGGTGTCAAGCAGCGTTGGTACCTGATATTCCCTTGCCAGTGAGGCCATGTGCCCGGTTGTCCCGCCAATATTTGTAACTATTGCAGCGGCCTTGTTCATTACTGTTACATAGCGGGGCGAGGTCGTGCGGGCTATGAGGACGCCTCCTTCGGGGAAATCTAATAAATCATCCTCTCTCCTTATAATAAAGGCCTTTCCGTGTCCTATGCCCTTACAGGTGACAACACCCTTTCCTATAAGCCGTTTATGTCCTTTTATGTCCGTCGGCACATGTGGTGTTACTTCATGCGCATAAACATGTAACGGCCTTGTCTGCAGAAATAACAATTGCCCGCTTTGGTCGATTGCCCACTCGATGTCTTGTGTTACGCCGAAGTGTTCCTCGAGGGTCAGCGCATATTTAGACAGCGTAATAATCTCTTCGTCAGAAATCGAGGCGCTCCCGCGCTTAGTCACAGGCGTCTGTACCTCGTCTACGCTGGAGTTTTCATTACAGACTGCCATGATTTGCTGCTCAGGGATTGCTGCCGATATGATTTTCAGTGCAGGTTCTTTTGCGATTAGATATGACTGCGGGGTGGCTGTGCCGTCAACCACAGTAGAGCCAAGCCCCCATACGGCGTTTATTGTGATATTAGCAATGGCAGGGTCGTTCGGGTCGTTAGAATACATTACGCCGCCTGCCCTTGCCCTGACCATTTCCACAACCCCTACGGCCATGGCCATATCAGTTTCCTTAAATCCTTTTGTTTTGTAATAGAAAATTGCGTTGTCTGAAAACAGGCTTGCTATGACGGCCTTGTATTTTTGTGTGACCTCTGCCTTTCTGACATTCAGGTATGTGGAATACTGACCGGCAAAACTGAAATCGTCATCCTCCTCGATTGCGCTGCTTCTGATTGATACGGTAGTGTCGCGTCCTTCGAAGACTCCATCATATGTGTCCATGATGGCTGAGTACATATCTGGCGGGATTTCAGCATTAAGGATTTTGTCTTTTATCTCTTTGCTTGCTGCCCTGAGTTCATCGAGGTTATCGACAGAGAGGCTGCTAAGGGTGCTGTTTATTTTATCCAGAAAACCGTTATGCTGCATAAACCGTATGTAGGCGGTTGATGTGATAGCAAAGCCTTTGGGGATGGGGATAGAGACGGCATTTTTCATTTCACCGAGATTGGCGTTTTTACCGCCGACAAGGTCGGCCATTGACTTGTTTATGCCGTCAAACGCCACTGTAAGGCTGCCGTCTGCAACAGGCTTTCTCCTGGTGTACGCCTCCTCAAGCCCTATGGAGATATGTTTGTATCTTTCATAAAGACCGGTATATTTGCCATGTGCAATCTCGTTTAGTCTGTCGATGACGTCTTTTACATTTTCTGATATTGCTACGGCGTTATGTACGATATACTGCCTGTCAATCAGGTACTCGCCGGAGAGTTTGTCTTCCATATCGGCCATTTTCTCTAATATGGAGTTGTTAGCGTTGAGCAGTGCCTGGAAGGAGGCATATTTTCGCGCAAATACATCGCTCTGTCCGGCATCTTTTGCCGAAGCCCCTGAAAATTTGTCTAATATTTTTTGAAAGAATCCCACTGTTTCAAGTATACTATTACCTATGATAACATTTACAGCCGGTTGTGGCAATAGGGAGGCCTGATGTTGGTAAATAAAAGGGTCAAAGACCTCATGAAGGATATTTTTGAGTTTCCACACATTCCATATTGGTTTACAATCAGACAGGCCATTGGGATAATAAAAAGCGCCGGACTTGAAAAGGCGCATCAAATTGTTGTGCTGGTATTTGAGGAAAAGTACCACCTTGTCGGTACATTGGGGATAAAAGAGATACTCATGGGTTTAGAGCCGGTATATCTGAAGAGTTCATCCTTTGAACACACAGCGCCCGAGGGCGACATAGCGCTGTCACTTGTTTGGGACACTATGTTTGACATGTCCAACAAGGAACTATTACAAAAACCAGTAAGCGATATTCTCTATCCCATAGAGAATTTTGCCGGTATAGATGACCATCTGGCAAAGGCCGCTCACACGATGCTGAGAAATGACCTGTTTTTGCTGCCTGTACTCGAAAATAAAAGGAAGCTCGTAGGGATAGTAACGCTGCTTGATATTTTTAATGAGCTGTCAGGTTGTATTGGGTAGGGGAGCCTTAATTTAATGGCACAAAAGATAATGAATGCCCCCTCAGGCAAGTCTTCACAGACTTTGGAGGTCTCCATGCCAAAGACGAGGGTAGACTGGAGGCGAATATCTTATATCCTTTTAGGTCTGATAGTGTTTCTTGCGGTGTACTACCTGCCTGCCTTCAGCGACGCGGTTGACCCGTCAGGTGTGCGCTTTCCCTTAACCAGAGAGGGCAAGGGGGCAGTGGCAGTGTTTTTGCTGGCCGTGATATGGTGGTTTTTTGAGGTGCTGCCAGCCGGTGTTACGGGACTTATTCTGGGGTCGTTTCAGGTGCTTTTTAGTATAAGGGATGCTGACAGCGTTTTTTCTGATTACATGGACCCTGCCGTGGTGTTCATTTTTGGCTCGATAGTCTTGGGGATGGTTTTTGCCGGCACAGGGCTGACAAGGCGGATTGCCTATAAAATCTTGTCCATAATTGGTGAAAATACGTTAGTGATATACGGCGGGACGTTCTTTGTTATGGCCTTATTATCTCATATCATGTCAAACACATCGTCAGCGGCGGCAATATTCCCGCTGATATGGGCGATTTATTCTATTTACAGACGTGAGGATGTCCCTACGAGGTTTGGAAAGGGTCTGTTTATGGGGATGGCGTTTTCAGCCGGGGCCGGAAGCCTGTTCTCTATGTTTAGCGCCCCGCGCGCTGTTGTTTCTGCGGCGATATTCAAGGAGGTTGTGAACCGTGATATTTCATTTGCCGGTTACTCGAAATACATGTTTTTGATTGGCTGGTTAGTAATAATATTTATATGGATATTTTCAGTGGTCTTTTTCAAGCCGAACAGACAGTCGCTCAGTGGACTTAATGATAAGTTTAAAGAGCTGTACACAGAGCTTGGGCCGCTGTCAAAGAAAGAGGTGTTGACGATTTTTGTTACGACAGCCGTTGTTTGCTTACTGATAGGCGCTGCTGCCCTGGGGAAGGTAGACAATGCAGCTGTTGTGCTGATTTCCACGGCGTTGATTTTTATATTTAAACTGATGGAGCTTAAGCATCTTGAGGATGTGCCGTGGAACATTGTGTTGTTTTTTGGAGGGGCGATGAGCATGGGCTATTGCCTGTGGGAGACGGGGGCGTCGGCCTGGATTGCCGTTAAGTGTCTCGGTATTTTTACAAAACTCCACTGGTTTGCCTTTCTCATGGTACTTTCAGCCGTTGTCTTTGTTGTTTCCAATGTGCTGCCAAACGCGGCTGCCGTTGTGCTTGTGCTGCCGGTAGGGCTGGTTATGTCAAAGTATGCCGGTGTTACGCCTGAGGTAGTTTTTTTCAGTATTTCGGTGATGTCTGCAATGCCTTTTTTACTTATCAAAAGCTCCGCATCCAATGCAATTGCCTTTGAATCAAGACAGTTTACCGCCGCTGAGTTTTTTACTAAAGGCTTATTTATGAGCGTCATTTTGTTAGCGATTTTAGCGGCAGCTATACTGATTATTTGGCCAGCTCTGGGGATGCCTGTAATTATACGTCCTGATTAGAAGTAACTCTTCGGCAGGCTTTATTGTGTGAGCTGCCATTCCCGCCTGAGAGCGGAAATGGCAATTGTTGCAGCTATACCTCTTTTTTGACCTTCGCCTTCTTCATCGAAAACCCAATCCCTTCAAACAGGTAGTATATTGCAAACCCCCACCACATCGTATAGACTACATAAAATACCAGCAGCCCCGTCATGATGCCTATTTTGTCTGAGACCTTTTGGGATTCTACCCCAAAGAAGTTATACGCTGGTTCGACGGCCTTTTTCATAACCGTGCCTACCTCTTTGGACTCTGCTATTTTCCCGTCCTTTTTTAACGCCTTATCCATCTTAGAAAGCGCCTGCCACCAGTAGTTAAGCACATCCTTGCCGTCATAGCCGTAGTCGGCCTTTAGTTTGTCTGAGTTGTTGTTGAACATGGAATCAGCGTCTTTTAGTATAGCCCCAAGTGTCTTGCCAAGGTCTCCGGTCAACTTCAGAGTGCCAGCGTCTGCCTGTGCCTCGCTCCCAGCTTTTTTAAACTGCTCTGCTGCCTTTTGTGCATCTTCCGGCTTGTCGAGAGTTACTGTTACTGAGAACTGTTTGCCCATGTTTTTCTCGTTGGCCTTCATTATCTTAGGTATAAAATATGAAGAGCCTTTAGAGAGCTTATTAAACATATCGTCAGAAAACACAAGACCGTTTCTCCCGCCGCCGAATATTGGTGAAAAAATCACTACCAATACTGCAAAAAACGATATGGAATATAAGATACCTATGTAAAAAGTCTTTTTATTTTCGATTAACATAAGTTATACCCCCTCTTTGAATTTCTTCATGTTACCGAAGAATTTACTGAATATCCAGAATGCAAAAAATCCTACAACGAGCCAGAAGATTACATTTCCTGAGACCTCTATCCCAGTGCTTAGTCCCTTGGGTACGTTTATGATTTCAAGTTCGGTCAACTTCTTAGGCAGCGTGGAAACCCTGTTTATAAAACCGGCCAGTATGGATATAGCATAAAACCCCCTGATGTGAATCCCCTTGACGACCTTCGTGGTCATGGCTCCTACCTGAATGCCTATCAACGAACCAAGCAGCATCCCCATAGCAAGCGTATAAAACACATATCCATATATCGCATACTGTGTGACTGCCGCAAAACCGGCTGTAAATATTATCTGCAAGATGTCTGTTCCAACGGTGGTCATAGACGAGACACCGAAGATGTATACAAACATTGGAAATGTGATAAAACCGCCGCCAACACCCATTATTGCAGCCATTATGCCTACAATAACACCGCCTGCCGCAACTATGACGCCGGAGATTTTCCTTCCACCGGGGACATAGTCCTCATCAAAAGTAATCATTGGCGGGATGTTCATAGACTGAACTTTTATTGTAACCGCAGGTACTTCAGCAGGGGCGCCGTGTGCGTCGCCCGTGTCCGCCACTTTTCTTGACTTGAGAAAGTCAGCAAGGGAATAAAACCCCAGAAACCCAAGCAGCGCGGCATATATCAGACTTATAAATGCCTCGCTTAACAGCGGGTCATAGTCATACAGCCCCTTGTTTATCAGTCCACCGATTACTGCACCTCCGGTTGAGCCGACCAGAAATGCAACGGCCAGTTTTACGGAGACATTCCCCAGTTTTTTGTGTACCGTTGTACCCATGATGGCCTTGGCAAAGATGTGAAACAGGTCAGTACCTACTGCAAGTATCCCCTTAACCCCGGCGGCCATCAGTGCAGGGGTAATAATAAACCCGCCCCCGGCCCCAATGCAGCCCGTAATCAGCCCGGCTGCAAGCCCAATGGCAATAGAGACCACAAAAATCTTCGTGGAATAAAAAGCAGGGGCATATGCCGTCTTCCCCCCTAAGATTCCACCAGCCTCTGCCATAGCCACGACCAGTATTGGCAGTATGGCGAGGATAATCCAGAGCATCTTCTTCCTGTTTTTCAGAATACTCGTTGAGACCTCATAATCCCACTTCGCGTGCGCTATAGACGCGCTTTTTAAAAATTCGTACACCTGTCTGAAAAAACTCATTAGTACCTCCAACATGATTTTTCCCTGTTTTATTCTACTTTTCTTATTTTCTTACAGTGCCCTTTTTTATGTATGCCTCTTTTACAGCCTTTGAAAGTATGTCCATTTCAGGGGGTTTTCTCAGTATGTCAAAAACTCCCAGTTTCCACGCCTCTTCCTCTTCTGTGACAGAGCTGTATCCAGTTAGGACAAGCGCAGGCAGCTCAATTTTTTTAGTATTTAACCACCTCAGTACGTCTATGCCGTTTTTACGCGGCATCTTCATATCCAACAGCAAAACATCAGGAATCCTTTCCTTTATATATTCGATTGCCTCTTGCCCGTCAAAGGCGATATTGACCTTAAACCCCCTTGTTCTCATCCGTCTGGACAGCACTTCTACGAAGTCCTTTTCATCATCTGCCAGTAGTACGTCTATTTGCTTCATTTTATCTTACTCCAAATACCTGAAAAATCAGGCAATCTCCTCTATGTTTTTTTAACTTGACGTTCCTGTTCGTTCACCTTATTATTAGGGGCAGCCTTAAGCTACTCCATCAAATTTCAGGCAGTCTCCCAATCTTCAGGCCAATCTCTTAAGGATGGACATAAACGCAGAGTGTAAAGAAGTACTAACTCTCAGGGTGGTGGAGCTTTCACGATAAAGCCATACCGAGCCGCCCGTCCGCTATTATACTAATAATCGTTAAAATAATTGTACAAATTATTTTTATAATAATTTTTTTCTGAAACCCCGGCGGCTGTCAAAATTTCAGTTGTGGCGGCTGGTAACAGCAGTCACAAAAAAATCTGCCGCCCCCAAATTTTTTTTGTAGAATGCTTTACCATTTAGTTTGTGTTGTGATATATTAAAAGTTAAAATAGCGGCAGATTAATTACTAAAAGGAGACTGTTTATGTCAAGTAAGGTGTCAGAAAAGGAGAGGGAAATATGCTTATAATAGGAGAGAAGTTGAGCATTATAGCAAAACGGGTCAGGGAAGCGATGATGAAGCGCGACAAAGGGCCGATTCAGGAGATAGCAAAGGCCCAATTTGCAAAGGGCGCCGGTATGATAGACGCTAACATAGGGCCTGCCGAGGGTGTAGAAGACTTAATGGAGTGGATGGTGACAACGATACAGGAGGTTGTCCCCGCACCGGTTTGTCTTGATACGACCAATTACGAAGCGCTGGAGAAGGGCCTGAAGGTACACAACAACGAATGGGGCAGACCGTTAATAAACTCTACGTCGAATGACCCGGAGCGTTTCCCGATTCTTGAGCTGACAGCAAAATATAACTGTGACGTTATAGCCCTTACGGTAGGTAAGGGCGGGCTTCCGGCAGACGCCGAAGAGCGCGCCGCCATCGCAGCAGAGTTAATGGGGCGTGCGGCGGAGTATGGAATCCCTATGGAGCATATCTATCTCGACCCCCTGGTGCTTCAGGCAGCGACCACTCAGGACCAGGCACTAAAGGTGGTTCAGACGATAAAGATGTTCCAGGACCTAAACGACCCGCCTATGAAGACGGTTGTCGGTCTCAGTAATATATCCAACGGCTGTCCAAAGCACATCAGGCACATACTGAACGAGCACTTTTTGACCCTGCTGATGTATGAAGGCCTGTCGGCTGCTATTGCTGACCCGGCGGAGATAATAACTACGGTTAAAACGGTCGATATTCTGATGAACAAGACCCTGTACGCACACTCGTATCTTGAGATGTAGCATGGCATTTAACCGTTTGTGTGGTAAATATGCTGTGATAGTGTTTACAGCGGTCATGCTGATTCTGGCACAGGTTGTCCCGGGTTTAGCTGCGGATGGCAAGGCGGTCTTTGATAAGGTGTGTTCCCCCTGCCATAAGACTGGAAAGCTGGGCGCCCCTGTGTTTGGTAATAAAGAGGCATGGGCGGGGCGTATCGCCCAGGGCAAGGAGGCTCTCTACCAGCATGTAACAGAAGGGCTTGGCATGATGCCAGCAAAAGGAGGCGATGCAGCTTTATCAGGTGATGAGGTGAAGGCTGCTGTTGATTACATCGTAAACGAATCAAAATAGATTGACAAAGGCCACAGGCTGCCAGATGTTAAATGCTGCGTAAGCAGTCAGCAACTAAATTTTAGAAATATGGAGGGGTAAATGGCATTCACGCCGCCAAAAGAGACAAATACCGGTAAGGTATATTCAGTAACCATGGGCACTGGGGATAAGGCCGTCACCATAGGCGGCGAGAACGTATTACCGTTTCACGGATTTGAGGGTGTAGTACCGAACAAGCCGGTCATAGCCTTCGATGTGATGGACATAGCGCCGGTGGATTGGCCGGATACGGTAAGAGAGATATACGCTGGGGTCTCAGACGACCCTGTTACATGGGCAAAATTCTGTGTGGAAAAGTTCAATGCAAAGGCGATATGCCTGCGTCTTGCAGGCACACACCCGGACAACGGCAACCGTTCAGCGGCTGAGGCTGCCGAAACGGTTAAGAAGGTATTGGATGCGGTAAGCGTTCCCCTGATAATTCTGGGCAGCAACCATGTGGAAAAGGACACCGAAGTCCTGGTAAAGACAGCAGAGGTTGCAAAGGGGCGCAACTGCGTCATCGGCAAGGCACAGGAGGCAAACTATAAGACTGTAGCTGCTGCCGCCATGGCGCATGACCACTTGCTCATAGCCATGTCCGAGCTGGACATTAACCTGTCCAAGCAGCTTAATATAATGATAACACAGCTTGGGTTTAACAAAGAGAAGATAATCATAGACCCGATGTGTTCAGCGCTGGGCTACGGACTTGAATATACGTACACGGTCATGGAGAGGATAAGACTTGCAGCACTGACACAAAATGACGTTACGATGCAGCAGCCCATTGTCGGTGATGTCGGCATGTACGTGTGGAAGATAAAAGAGGTATCAGCCTCTGAAGATACACTGCCGATGTGGGGCGCCTTAAAGGAGCGCGGCATAGGCTGGGAGGCTCAGACGGCCACAGCGCTGCTTATGTCCGGTGCGGAGCTTCTCATTATGAGGCATCCGGAGGCAGTTGCGGCAGTAGAAGCGTTTATTAATGAGATGATGTAACATCGGTCAGAATATAAGAGTGGAATCAGACTAAATCTCTGGAGGTTAAAATATATGGCATTAACTGGAGTCGAAATATTCAAAATGCTGCCCAAGACAAACTGCAAGAAGTGCGGGTTTCCGACATGCCTTGCATTTGCCATGCAGCTAGCGCAGAGGAAGGCCTCTCTCGATGCCTGCCCTGACGTATCCGAAGATGCAAAGCAGAAGCTTGGCGAGGCCTCAGCCCCGCCCATCAGACCAATTACCATAGGCGCCGGGGCGCGTGCTGTTAAGGTTGGAGAAGAGACTGTGCTGTTTCGCCATGAGAAGAAGTTTGTAAACCCATCCATATTGGCGATAACGATAAAAGACACCGACGGCGATGATGCAGCAGCGGCTAAGATAAGCGAATGTCTGACCTCAGAGATTGACAGGGTAGGGCAGAAGTTAAAGATAGACGCCCTCTGTCTTGTCAATGAATCTAATGACGCGGGGAAGTTTGATGCCCTGGCCAAGGCTGTTGCATCAAAGGCACCTGACGTTGCAGTTATCCTAAGTACAGAAAATGTCGATGCGGCAAAGGCGGCAATAGCCAATTTTGCGGGCAAGAAACCGCTCCTTTACGGCGCTACAGAGGCAAATGCAGAGGAAATGGCAAAACTTGCAAAGGCAAGCGGCGCGTCTCTTGGCATAAAGGCCGACGGTCTTGACGCACTGTCAACATTATCAGACAAGGTCAAGGGTCTAGGGGTCGAGGACATTGTGCTTGATTCAGGGGCAAAGACGGCAAAAGAGATGGTAGAGCATAACACATACATCAGGCGCGCAGTCTTAAAGAAGGGCAACAAGAGCCTCGGCTACCCTGTGATAAACATAGCCGTAAGAGAGGATAACATGCTTGAGACCCTGATTGCCGGGCTTAGCATCGCCAAGTATGCCGCTGTAGTGGTGTTATCGAGCGCTGAAAAGTGGAAAAACCTGGTAATGTTCACACTGAGGCAGAATATTTACACAGACCCGCAGGTACCGATGCAGGTAGAGCAGAAGGTCTATGAGATAGGCAGCCCGAAGGCGGAATCCCCGCTCATAGTTACGACGAATTTCTCGCTGACCTATTTTATTGTGGCCGGAGAGATAGAAAACAGCAAGGTTCCCACATGGTTGGCTATTATGGACTGCGAGGGGCTTTCTGTGTTGACCGCATGGGCAGCAGGGAAGTTTACCGCCTCGAAGATAGCCGCCTTCATAAAGGACAGCGGCGTTGAGGGTAAGATAGCGAATAAGGAGTTGATAATACCCGGCTACGTCGCTATATTGAGCGGCGCACTGGAGGAAAAACTCGAAGGATGGAAGATAACCGTCGGCCCAAGAGAGGCTAACGCGCTGCCAAGCTATCTGAAATCACGCACTGCATAAGGCGCAAGTAGGACGTATTGGTTGTCCTAAATAACTGTAACGAGACTTTAAGGAGGTTGAGATGTCAAAGATCATAGCATCCGGGGCAATAAGGGGTGCGCATAAGGTATTCAATGAGGCCGAGAAGCTGTTATTTAAGCATATAGCAGAAAAGGGCGGGGACTACGTGTTCGAGTTTCCAGATACGGCGTTCTACCTGCCGATGATTTACGCGATGACGGGTTTCGCAGTAAAGACTCTGAATGATATGAAAGAGGCCCTGATGATGGCAAAGGAGTTGCTGCATCCTGAGCCTGTGGAAAAAGAATGGACCCCATATCTTGGCGAGGCGTTAGACAGCGGTATGGCAACCCTGTTTGCCGAGGAGATATGGCTTGCGATGCGGTATCTGGAGGGTCTTGAGCCGGAGAAAGACCCAGTTACAGGATTAATCTATAATGGGTTTATAACCGACACGATACAGAGAAACCTTGGTATTCAGCTGGTTGACGGCAGAATGCCCGGCTTTGCGGCCATTGTTGGGGCTGCCCCGGACGATGACACTGCGGCACGTATTGTAAGGGAGCTGCAGGAGAAAAACATCCTTGTCTTTCTCTCCGGCATGTCAAACGGCGAGACCATAACCAGGCAGTTACAAAGAAAGAAGGTTGAACTTGGCTGGGATGTCTATGTAGTGCCGCTTGGTACGACAACTGAGCATACGCTCTACGCCCTTGACTGGGCGGTGAGGGCGGCCATGATATACGGCGGCGTAAAGCCGGGCGATTATAAGGGTTGTCTGAAATATACGAAGGACAGGGTGTTTGCCTTTGCCCTGCCGCTTGGGCCGCTTGACGACGTGAAATGGGCAACTGGCGCAGGGGCCATAAACATGGGATTCCCCGCCATTTGCGACAGCGACGTACCAGTAATTCACCCAACCGGAGTGTGTACATATGAAGAGGTTGACAAGGAATACGACCACGCTAAGATAGTCTCTAAGGCCATAGAGGTCAGGGGACTTAAGATAGTCTCCCACAAGCCGCCGATTCCAATAGCCTACGGCCCTGCGTTTGAGGGTGAGAGGATAAGGAAAGAGGATACGTTCATAGAGTTTGGTGGTAACAAGACACCGGCATATGAGTTCATAAGAAGCCGCGAGCTTGATGAGATAGAAGATGGCAAGATAATCATCAAAGGTGATAACTGGAAGGAGCGCTACGAGGCTGGCGGTGCGATGCCACTGGGCATTTACGTAGAGGTAGCGGGCAGGGAGATGCAGCCTGACTATGAGCCGATAATGGAGAGAAAGCTCCATCACAATATAAACGAGGGGCAGGGTATATGGCACATGGGCCAGCGTGATGTCAACTGGCTGCGCATAAGCAAGGCGGCCAAGGCCGAGGGATTCACCCTTGAGGACATAGCAAAGATTCAGCACACGATGACTCATAGCAGATTCAAGGCTATCGTCGATAAGGTTCAGGTTACTCTGTTTACAGACGAAGCAGATGTAGTAAAAACACGTGAAGAGGCACGCAAGGTGTGGAAGGACAGAGACCAGAGGCTTGGCTCACTGACAGATGAGTCTGTGGATTTGTTCTACTCGTGTCTGCTGTGTCAGTCCTTTGCCCCAAGCCATACATGTGTTATAACGCCTGAGCGTCTTGGACTGTGCGGGGCGTATAACTGGCTTGACTGCAAGGCTGCCTTTGGAATAGACCCCTCTGGCGGTAACCAGCCTATAACAAAGGGTGAAGTGCTTGATGAGAAATATGGCCGGTGGACGGGTGTTGATGTGTACATCAAGGCATCAACCGGTGGCGCCCTCGATACGATGAACGCCTATACGATAATGGAAAACCCGATGACATCGTGTGGCTGCTTTGAGTGTATTATGTGCGTAGTGCCCGAGGCCAATGGAGTTATGGTAGTGCAAAGGGGACACACGGGGATGACGCCGATAGGCATGAAATTCTCATCTCTTGCCGGCACGGTTGGCGGTGGTGTACAGACGCCGGGGTTTATGGGAATAGGGGTAAACTTTATCACGAGCAGGAAGTTTCTCTACGGTGACGGCGGGTTAAAACGCGTTGTATGGATGACAAAGGCCTTAAAGGAAAGAATAAGGGATGCCTTTATAGAGAGGGCGCAGGAGGAGGGTGTACCGGACTTCCTTGACAAAATAGCCGACGAGACAGTGGCCGAGGACAGTGAAAAGCTCCTTGAGTTCCTTGCCTCTGTTGACCATCCGGCACTTACGATGCCGTCGATGTTTTAGGCAGGTTTGACCTGTAAACAGCGTTAAATAAGGAGGCCTTTCATGGAAGATATAAAGAATTTGAAAAGTGTCGATAAAGTAGCTGAAGAGATCCTTGAATGGGGCAAGCAGCATGGGGTTAAGTCTGCTTTTGACAGGGCGGAGTCATTGAAGCCATGTCCGATTGGTCATACGGGGGCCTGCTGTAAGATATGTTATATGGGGCCATGCAGACTTGTAGGGCCTGATGCCGAGGAAACGGCAGCCGGTATATGCGGGGCAACACTGCCAGTGGTAACGGCAAGAAACTTTCTGAGGATGTGTGCAGCCGGGACAGCCTCACACAGCGACCATGCCAGAGATATGGCGTTTACTTTACTGGAGGCGGCAACAGGAGAGGCAAAGGACTTCCAGATAAAAGACGTGAAGAAGCTGAAAAAAGTAGCGGGCATTCTGGAAATTCCAACAGAAGGAAAGACAAAAGAGCAGCTTGGTAAGGAAGTCGCCGAGAAGATAATTGAGAACTTTGGCCGCCAAAAGGGTGAGGTCTCGTATGTGAAAAGGGCGCCGAAAAAGCGCCAGGAGATATGGAAAAAATGGGGTGTCACACCGCGCGGCATAGATAGAGAAGTGGCTGAGGCCATGCATCGCACACATATGGGTGTTGACCAGGAACCGGAAAACCTCATGATGTCCGCCATAAAGGTATCCCTTGCCGACGGCTGGGGCGGCTGTATGTTCAGCACCGACATCACTGATATATTGTTTGGCACTCCTACACCGGTACACTCCACCGCAAGCATAGGCGTTATGAAAGGCGACGAGGTCAATGTCATTCTTCATGGGCATGAACCTACGCTTGCAGAGATGGTAGTGGAGGTATCGACCGAGCCGGACATAGTTGCATACGCTAAGAGCAAAGGGGCTAACGGCATAAACCTTGTTGGTATGTGTTGCACAGCAAACGAGGTGATGATGCGTCACGGCATTCCAACAGCCGGTGGGTTTTTAAATCAGGAGCTTTCTGTGATGACCGGACTTGCCGAGGCTATGGTGGTAGATGTGCAGTGCATTATGCCTGCCATTGCCCAAATCGCAAAGAAGTTCCACACCAAGGTAATCACTACCTCTCTCAAGGGTAAGATGATAGATGCCATTCATATTGAATACGACGAACACAGGGCTAAGGATATTGCCAGAGAGATACTGAGGCTTGCCTGCGATAACTATCCAAACCGTACAACAGAGGGAAGCCGTGTGTCGAGCTTTGAGCCGTTAATAGCCGGTTTCTCCCACGAATATATAGAGTATATGCAGGGCGGCAGCTACAGAGGCTCATTCAGGCCGCTAAACGACGCAATAATGGCCGGGCGCATAAGAGGCGTAGTCGGCATAGTCGGCTGCAACAACCCGCGCATAGCTCAGGACAGCTATCACAACTATCTTGCAACAGAGTTTATCAAAAATGACATCCTGGTGGTATCAACCGGCTGTGGCGCTGCATCGTGTGCGAAGGCAGGATATATGACGCCGGAGACCGCGTTGGAGAAGGCTGGCCCTGGGCTCAGAGAAGTCTGCGTTGCAATAGGGATTCCACCAATACTGCATCTTGGGGCATGTGTAGATAACTCAAGAATACTGACGATAGCCTCGCATATGGTAGAAGAGGGTGGGCTTGGCGACGATATATCCGATCTGCCAGCCGTAGGTATTGCCCCTGAGTGGATGAGTGAAAAGGCCTTGGCCATAGGGGTATATTTCGTAGCCTCAGGGATGTACGTAATATTCGGTTCAGAAAGTCCGGTTGAGGCAAGCAGCGTTGTTAAAAAAATAAAGACAGATCTCTGGGAAAAGAGATTCGGCGGCAAACTCGAATTTATAAATGACCCCCAGGTGATATTTGAAAAGACGGTTGCCGCGATAGATGGTAAGAGAGACGCCCTGAAACTAAAGAAATACGAGCCGGGCAAGTTCGGCGCCGAAAGGGTGCTTATGACAATGGCAGACAGAAGAAAGCTGGAAAAAGAACAGGCTGCGTCCTAATGGGAGGGGGTAATGAATATAGAAGCAATTGATGTCAATGAGTCGATAGGCCTTGTCAGTAAGGTTCTATGTGACCATGACAAGAGAAAGGGGATACTGATTTCTACGCTCCATAAGATACAAGCGGAAAACGGTTACCTGCCTGAAGACATATTAAGGGCGCTGTCAAAGAAGATCTCCATTCCTCTGGCTGAGATATACAGCGTGGCAAGTTTTTACAAGCAGTTTCACTTCTCTCCTCGTGGAAAGAAGATAGTGAGGGTCTGTACAGGGACGGCCTGCCACGTCAGGGGGGCAGCGAAAGTGGAACATGCTCTCAAAGACCACTACCATATAAAGGCCGGTGAGACTACGCCAGACCTTAAGCTGACGCTTGAGACTGTGGGCTGTGTGGGCTGTTGCGGCCTTGCTCCCGTGGTAACAGTTAATGAAGAAGTTATGGGGACAATAGGCCCGAAGAAGATAAAACACCTGATACATGTGATAGAAGAAGAGGGCGTGGCACATGGAGAAAATTAAGAGCATAGAGGATTTCGACAATCTAAGGCTGCTCCTCAAAGAAGAGACATTCAAGGAGGATGTGCCCCGGATAAGGTTGTGCAGCGGCACTGCGTGCGCCGCCACCGGCTCGCACAAGGTAGCAGCTGACTTAGAGCATGAGCTTGAGGCAAGTCATAAGCACGTAGAGATAGTGAAGACCGGCTGCCAGGGGTTTTGCCAGCAAGGCCCTGTGATGAAGGTAGAGCCGTGGGGCTACTACTACCAGAAGGTTAAAAACTCAGACGCCCATGAAATCGTCTCGGCTACTATATCGGGCGGGTTTCCTATAAGAAAACTCCTCTATAGGGATTCTGTTGCAGATGAGCCGTGTGAGATGGTAGACACGGTGCCGTACTATAAAAAACAAATGCGAATCGCGCTGAAAAATAACGGTGTTATAGACCCTCGCCAGATTTATCACTTCATAGCCGTAGGCGGTTACTCAGCCCTGGCAAAGGCCCTGAGTTCGATGACCCCCGACGAAGTCCTCGAAGAAGTGGACAAGGCAAATCTAAGGGGCAGGGGTGGTGCAGGCTTTCCGGCAGGACAGAAGTGGAAGCACTCAAAGAAGGCCCCAGGTACACTTAAATTCGTCATAGCAAACGGCGACGAAGGCGACCCTGGCGCATTTATGGACAGGTCTATTATGGAAGGAGACCCGCACGGGCTGCTTGAGGGAATGCTGCTGTGTGCCTATGCAATAAAGGCAACTTATGGGTTTGTTTACGTCAGGCACGAGTATCCGCTGGCGGTTGTGAATCTCAAACATGCCATTAAGCAGGCAGAGGAGATGGGATTTCTGGGCAATAACATAATGGGTACGGACTTCTCCTGCCACATAGAAGTAAGAGAAGGGGCCGGGGCGTTCGTATGCGGTGAATCGACGGCGCTTGTGGCATCGATAGAGGGTGAGAGGGGATTCCCACGCCCGCGTCCGCCAAGATTGTCCGAACCGGGCGGTGGTGTATGGGGCTATCCAAGCAATCTCAACAACATAGAGACATATGCCTGTGTACCGCCTATTATAGAAAACGGCGCTGCATGGTTTAAGAGCATCGGGACGGAGAATTCCCCCGGCACGAAGGTCTTCGCATTAACTGGCAAGGTAAAAAACACGGGGCTTGTGGAAGTCCCTATGGGGATTACCCTGCGGGAGATAATATTTGACATCGGCGGGGGCATCCTTGACGGCAAGAAGTTCAAGGCCGTGCAGACAGGTGGACCGTCAGGCGGGTGTCTGCCCGAGGAATATTTGGATTTAAAGGTAGACTTTGATTCGCTGACTAAGGTTGGGTCGATGATGGGCTCAGGCGGCATGGTCGTAATGGACGAGGATACGTGCGTGGTGGATGTGGCGAAGTTCTTCCTGTCGTTTACGAAGGAGGAATCATGCGGCAAGTGCCCGCCCTGCAGGGTAGGGACGTATCAGATGCTGGAGATACTTGAAAAGATAACGGCAGGCAAGGGTGAACCGGGGGACATAGAGCGTCTTGAGAAGATATGTCGTCTTGTTGGCAAAGGCTCACTATGCGGGCTGGGGCAGTCTGCGCCGAACCCTATTCTCTCAACACTGAAGTATTTCAGAGAGGAGTACGAGGAGCATGTCCACGATAAGTACTGCCGCGCAAAGGTTTGTAGCGGTCTGGGTACGTTTACGATTGACCACTCGGAGTGTTTCCTCTGCGGCCTATGTAAACAGGCCTGTGCCTTTAACGCGGTGAAAGAGTCCAGAAGGGCATATTTCATAGACCAGGACATGTGCACAAAGTGTAAGGCCTGCTTTACGGCGTGCCCAATAGGGGCAGTGAAAATAGGAAAAGTCAAGAAACAAGCCGGTGTAGGGAGATAGATAAGATGGCTGAGAAAGAGAAGGATTTAAAAGAGATAACAGAGGATACGAATAAGTATAGGTGCATTGTTCAGAAGGCTCTCTTGTTTCTCAATGAGTTTATAGACGGCCCGATGTGTGCACGGTGTCTGCCCTGTCCGATGGGAAGCTATGAGATGAGGATAAGATTTCAGAAGCTCTCAAATGCTGAGGCAACAGCGCGCGACCTTGAGGTAATAAAACAGCTTGCCCCGTTTATGCTTGAGTCCTCGATGTGTAAGAAGGGCAAGGACACGGCAAAGTTTATAATAGAAACTCTCGACAAGACCCCTGAAATCTATGACATCCACGTAGCGGGCGGTTGTACGGACAGGGAGTGCAAGGGGAGCATTCAGTATAAGGTGATCCCAGACAAGTGTGTATCCTGTGATGAGTGCAGGGTGGTCTGTAAGGACTATGCTATATTGGGAGAGAAGAAAATCGCGCATCTCTCGGGCTTTATCCCCTATGAGATAGTGGATATGCGATGTACCAGGTGCGGCGAGTGTCTCAGGGTTTGCAGGTATGGGGCGATAGAGATAGTCGATAAGAAGGTATTAGAGACCGTAAAGGCCTGAACATATTGAAAAACATATATTTCGAAATAAGGAGGAGTAATGGCAGACCTTGTAAACATTAAGATAAACGGCAAGCCGTATCAGGTCCCCGAGGGGATAAACCTGATAACAGCGGCGCAATCTGTAGGTATTCACATACCAAACCTCTGCTACCTTGAGGGGATGAAAGGCATAGGTGCCTGCAGAATGTGTCTGGTTGAAGTGGGCGGCAGGCAGATGACGGCGTGCATCATGAAGACCAAAGAGGGCATGGACATAGTCACAGAAAGCGAAAAGATACAGGAAGTAAGGAAATTCGTAATAGACCTGATACTGTCCATGCACCCGCTTGACTGCATGACATGTACGAAGGCAGCGGTTTGTAATTTACAAAACTACGCCTATGAGTTTGGGATACAGGAGTCTCAGTTTACCAGAAAGAAATTCGGCTTTGCCGTAGACGACAAGAATCCGTTTATCAAGCGCGACCCTGATTATTGCATTCTCTGTGGGCGCTGCGTAAGGGTATGCAGAGAACAGGGCACGTCGGTACTGGATTTCATGGGACGCGGGGTTGGCTCGAAGGTATCAACGGCAGACGACAGGCCGCTTCATGAGTCCAACTGTACGTTTTGCGGCAGTTGCGTCGATGTATGTCCGGTAAACGCATTACTTGAGGCGGACAGGTGGAGAAAGGGCAGGGAATGGGAATATGAAAAACTCGAATCGGTATGCCTTTCCTGCAGTGATGCCTGCACAGTAAAGATATACAAGAAGGGTAACGATATAATGAAGATAAGGGCGGGCGGAAGCGACGCAAGGGCAGGCCATTTTATATGTGCAACTGGGCGTTTTGGGTTTGACAGCCTTAGCGCGCATGACAGGCTACTTAGGCCGATGAAGCGCGTAAATGGCAAACTTGAAGAGACCTCATGGGATGATGCCTTAAAGATTGCGGCAGAGAAGATGAAAGGCAAGGACTCCGGCATCATAACCTCCGGTTCGATAACTAACGAGGACGCGGCTGCTATTAAGGCATATGCGGCTAAGGCCGCGATCGACAGTATTGACTCGACGGTATCTCTCTACGGCGATGCAGCAACACTGCTTGGCGATGCGGTGGATTTAGAGACTGCTGACCTGATGGTAGTCGCCGGGTTGAACCCGAATCAGTGGGAGCGCGTATACCCGGCGCTTGATGCGTTGATACGCACAAAGGCTGACAGGAAGGCCAAGGTGATAGTGATTAACTCTGATGACGTAAAGATAGCAACTGTGGCTGACATAGCGCTAAAAGGCAGCGAGGCCGATATGTTAAAGAACCTCGCAAAGGCACTCTCAGACAAGGGTGTGGCGCTGCCAAAAGGGCTTGACGTTGCAGGGGCTTCAGTGTCAGAAGATATAGAGAAAGCCGCAGTAATGTACACAGAGGCGCAAAATCCTGTTATCATATCGTCACCGGCATTGTTTGGGGCAGCCCAAAACGTGGCAGCGATGAAGGGGGCGGCGCTCTCGATTCCGGTTGAGGCAAACGCAAAGGGTGTAACCGCCCTGAATTTAAAAGGAAATGGCGTAAACTATAAGGCTATGGTATCTGGGGGCGTAAAGACGCTCTATGTGGCAGGAGACGTGCCTATAGATAAGAGACCGAAGCTCGAGTTTCTTATCGTAGCGAACTCTCACCTGACAGAACTGGCTAAAGAGGCTGACCTGGTGCTTCCATCTGCGGCATTTTTAGAGCGCAGCGGCACTATAGTAGATTACATGGGAAGGCTGAGGCAGTTGTCAAAGATGGTACCCCCGCAGGGTGAGGCCAAAACTCAATGTGAAATAGCCATTGCACTGGCAAAGGCATCTGGGGCAGACATAGCTGAACCAAGTCAGAAGGAAATCGAAGACGCGGTTAATGTAAAGGCAGCCAAATCTATAAAGCCATTTGCAAAGGTGGATGGACTGGATGTAAACACTGCGGAATTCACACAGACGGCAAACCTGCCAGTGGTAAACGGTTCAAGACTGCTATGGCTCAAAGAGACCGAAAAGGCAATGGCAGCAGCAGTTTAACAGATGATTTCAGAAGGGGGAATGTGGTATATAACCCTTTCCCCTTTTTACTATTAAACCACTATATCGTCTTAGCTAATTAGGGTTTACGATCTTGTTCTCGTGCTATTTCCGCTGCCAGTTCTTCGCGGCAGACACTTTCCAAGACTGGCAGGTCGTCTCTCACCACGTGCCACAGCACATCGTATGCAATGCGCTCGTAGTCATGGCGTAAAATGTTGCCGATCCCAGCCACCTTTGGCCATGGAATCTCAGAATGACGCTTCTTCAATGCGTCGGGCAGATGACGGCTGGCCTCTGAGATAATTTCAATACCGCGCTCGATCATCCACTGCCTGCGCCTGTCAGATTCAAACTCATGGAGCGTCACATCGGCCATTTCATTTCGAATAAGCTCAAGGGCTTCGATAATATCAGTAAGACGTAGCAGATGTGAAGGTTTGGGCATTAGAACACTTGCAGTGCGGATTTCTCAATCAGCTGCCGTAATACAGGGTGCAGACTGCGCCGCGTCATTATGTCAGTTTTACGCCCAAGTATTCGTGCAGCGGCTTCCTTTACATCGATTAACTCAAAAAGTCCTATCGACCCTTCAGGATGATCAAAAAATAGATCAACATCAGAGTCCTCGCGCGCCTCGCCACATGCGGTTGAGCCAAACAGGTAGAGATGTTCCACGCCAAGCTGTCTCAACTCGGCCTTGTGAGCCATGAGTTTTGCTGTAATGTCGCTGAGTTCCATTAATACATTATAGCACAAGTTTGTAGATTTTAAGAAATCGCAGCCTGATGCCAACTTTAACAGTTGCCCTACTCAGTCAGGAAAAACATAGTAATGACTATAACATTTGCGTTATAATAATGTTATGAAAGAAATTAGTAGAGAGAATAGCCCCAATTGTGCAATTGCAACACTACACGACAGAACAGGGTCAGAGTCGATGGTGACGGCGTAATTAGCAGAATTAACCAGTTTTTGGAAATGATGATAAATGGGTTGCAGGACAAAGCGGCATGTCCGCATGGAGGTGTTCAGATATGTTAGAATTTGATCGTATCACCTTTGACCCCGCGATTATGGGCGGCAGGGCGTGTATTCGCGGGATGAGAATTCCTGTTTCAGTCATCCTCGGACAGATTGCGCACGGTGCGATGCCGGATGAGGTACTTGCGGACTATCCAGACCTTGAACCAGATGACCTGCGCCAAGCGCTTCTGTACGCCGCATGGCTCACGCAGGAAGAGATACACCTGTAAGATGCGATTTTTAGCAGATATGGGTGTTTCATGGCGGGTTGTAGAGTGGCTCAGAGAGAAAGGACATGACGCTGTACACCTTCGTGAAGAGGGGTTGCAGAGATTGCCAAACGGGAAAATATTTCAAAAGGCCTTTACTGAAAAACGTGTAGTTTTAACGTTTGATCTTGACTTTGGCGAGATAATGGCATTTTCCAGTGGCTGTACTATAGGTATAATTATTTTCAGACTTCATAATACCATGACACCTCACGTGATAGAGCGTCTGAGCAGGGTATTAGAAGATGCAAGCTATGACATTGAAAAAGGGGCAATAGTTGTCGTAGAAGAACTACGCCACAGGGTAAGGCGTTTGCCTTTTAATTAAGGATATAGCGTAGTTTAGAAAATGTAACAGCGTTCGTTCCTGTTAAACCCAGCGTTGATTCCCCAGCGTATGTTTGTCTATCAGTGCCCCGGAACTTAATATCTCTCCTTAATTATTAATAAGTACACAAGTAAGTAGACATAAAATTAAGCAAAATGGTATGATAAATGATGAGAGAATTAGACGGTAGGAAGTTAGATCA
>LNQR01000108.1 GCA_001541255.1 Candidatus Magnetominusculus xianensis | reverse complement strand
GTCTCTAAAAGTCCCACACCTTTTTTAATGACCGCAGACCACTTTCTCCAAGGGTGGTCATGCGCTGGTGTATGTATCATTTTCACCCTCTCTGATCCCAGCCCTCTCAGTTTATGCGGAATCCCCGCTGCCCCTCTTCCTTAAACCTCTTTGATATCCTCCTTACCTGCCTCCCGCTTATCCCTAAAAACTCCGCCGCCTCCCTTTGTTTCAGAATCCCCTCTTCAACCTTTTCTATCACATGCAACTTCTTTAAATCCCTCTTGCTTTCTATCACAATGTCCTCTTTCGCCATTTGTACCCTCTTTCCTTCTATAGTATAAATTGCCTCTCTTTTTAGGACATTTCTACTTTGCTACAATAAAGCGACGCGTGGGATTTGACAAATCTACAACATTTCTATTAATATAGATAGTGGCTGCTTGGTTGCCTAATGTTATGTGTCGTAGATTATGACATCAGGTATTGGTGCTTTTAACTGAAAAGAGCTGATTATAAAGAAGGAGTTGCAACCATGCTAAAAGTCAAAAGTAATGCAGAAGATTTGAGCAACATGGAAAAATTTGAAGATGGCAGAGCTATGAGTGTTCTTTTTATACGAGAGCATAAGTCGCCTGATATGGCCCTGATATGGCAGTGACAACTGCTTTTAGAATATATGATGAGAATGAGTACCAGGGATTTGAGGGAACTGTCCCAGATGGTGGTGTTATCAAAGTCATAAAATCGATTAGGAATAATGGAGTTTCACCTGAGAAAGTGTTTATGGACTTGTGGTCAAAACATACAGATACCATATGGCCTGAGGCTGAGGTTTTAATTTACTATGACAGATTAGACGAGTCTCTGTTATAGTACAAGGACTATGGTTCTATCAGACAGGGATATAAGGTTGTATTTGAAGAGTGGGGCAATAAAGGTTGTGCCTCCACCTGACCTTGACAAGCAACTCGGTGCATGTACACTCGACATGCGACTTGGAAATGTGTTTAAGCTTTTTGAGCATAGCAAGTATCCAATATTAGATTTGAAATCTGAGGTTAGTATTGATGACATTATGAAATCGATTGAGGTCACTGATAATGAATGCTTTATTCTCCAGCCTGGAGAGTTTGCACTAGCAATGACGAAGGAGAGCCTTGAACTGCCAGATAACCTCGTTGGTCGCATAGATGGGCGTAGCAGTTTAGGTAGATTAGGGCTTATCATACATGGAACTGCTTCAACTTTCGAGCCGGGCTGGAGTGGAAACCCAACATTGGAACTTAGTAATATTGGGAGAATGCCTATAGCGTTGTATCCTGGTATGCGCATATGTTCTTTCACATTCGAGATGCTATCGTCAACTGCCGAAGTCCCTTATCGAATAAAAGTAAGGGCTAAATATATGAATCAGGCAGAACCGCTCCCAAGTAAAATAACCGACGATGATCTGATATAGTCGTATCATGTGTGGATTCAGTCTATGCATAATTGTTAAACAGGAATAATGATGACGAAATTAAAAGGGGTTTTTTTTGATATAGGCTCCACACTGGTGATGGGGCCGAATCTCTCACCAAACAAGGAAATCGCCTTGATGATTAATAGGCCGGAGGTGGACGCTGATGCTATTGGCAAGGTAATAATGGTCAAGGAGTTTAGAGGTCCATCTGATGTGATCAAACATATCACTAGTCTGGATATCGATGATCCCAGAGCTGTAGAGAGTGGAATAGCAAAACTCTGGGACAGGCAGGAAAAAGACGCCATCGAGATAAGTGGCGCTACTCAGTCGGTAGTGTCGTTGAAACAAATGGGTTTGAGATTGGGACTCATTTCAGATATATGGGTACCATACTATGAGTCAGTAAAGAGGGCTTGTCCAGCAATCATAGAAGCAGTAGACAGTGCAACTCTGAGTTTCAAGGAGGGGTTGAAAAAACCCGACACTTTACTTTTTAAAAGGGCATTATTGTCACTTGACTTAGCGCCTGATGAGGCGGTGATGGTTGGCGACTCATATAGCAGCGATATTGAACCAGCAATGAAGATAGGGATGACCACAATATGGGTTTTATCACGTCCAGAAAGGGAGATTGATTCAATTATCAATGTGATTTATGGCAAGTCACAAAAGCCGGACTATATTGTGGGAAATATTTCTAATCTACTTCAACTGAACATATGGAGATGAGGCTATGAAGATTACAAGGGTTGAGCAATTTCCTGCCGTGGAATTGATTGAGAAACTCAAGGGGTTAAGGATGCTTTATGCCCCAGAGATACGTCCATATACGGATGTATTTATCTCTTTGGAGCATATTTCTACTGATATTCTGCACCCGGCTCAGTACTATATTCTACAGAGTGAATTAGAGAAAGTCAGGAACCTACGCTGGGCGCTAAGTGCACGCAACATAGATATTTTCAATCTGAATGGTTATGTGAAGATATGGCTTGAGGGTATTGATGAGCCTATAGACCTGCTCCCTCCTGTTGTGGAAGAGTCTATTGAGAAGAATGGAAAGGTTGTATGTTTGATAAATGATGGGATGCATAGGGTATTTCTGTCTCGTCTGGAGTGGGTTATCCCACAGGTAGTCTATATTCGGGGGATTCCCAAAAATCTGCCTTATTACGCATACCCGATTCCTGAAGGGTGGGACAAGGTGGATATTGTTGAGAATCTACCAGAGGGTACTCTTAAAAAATGGCATAGAATAAAAGACTATAAGACGCTATACAGAAACTTTAATTCAGTGTTTGAAAATGTTGGAGGCCCGCGCGGCAATTTTAGCAAAGGGGGATAGAACCGGTGGAATTCATTCCTATTTATTATAAAGATTCACTTACCATTATCAATGAAAACGCTCATATCGGTGTTGTAACGCTATGGTCTCATAAACAGGCAGTAATAGATAAATTCAAAGAGTCTGGCGTTGATTTATCAAAGACAAACTCCCCGATAGCCGTATTTGGCACGTTGTACGGTAATGGACTTAAGCACCTGCTTGCCAATCTGTTATACAACCCTCAGATAACACATGTTCTAATCTGCGGAAGAAATACAGGAGAGTCACTTCAACTGCTGTTAAACTTCTTCGGCAAGGGTGTGGAAAAAGTAGTTAACATTGGCGTTTCGTGTAACAGGATTATTGGTACTTCCAAAGACCTGCCAGAAGTTTTATACCCCGAACTATTTCGCAATCCTCCTGACGTAACTTACATAGGGCAGGAAACCGACCCGGACTTTGAAACACAACTACAATCTTATTTAAAAAATCTGCCGAATAGCTTCAACAAACCGGATGCTGTTGAACCTGAAAGGGTAAAGATTGACTTGCCTGAGATTGCGCCATCATACTTTCCTAGTAATCCACGCAGCCATACTATCATAAAGGGTACACCACTGGAGGCATGGAAGGAACTGATTTTCTGTCTTGACCGTTTCGGACATATGGTCGAACTGGAACCAGACAAACGACGAAAAGAACTACAAAACGTTAAAGTAATCGTGGAAGACCCCATTGAGGAGGATGATGTATCTCTAAAACCTTTTGGTTTTTCAATAGCTGAACTAAAGGAATACCAATGCAAGGTCAAGCATAACATTGTTGAAGGCGACTATACTTATGGTAATCGGATAAGGGCTTACTTTAATGTAGACGCTTTGACGGTATGTGTAGGGAAGCTGAAGAAAAACCCTCAGGACAGACGTTCTTACATAGTTTTATGGGATCCCAGAACCGACCTTACTGAGACTACCCGGTCATCTCCCTGTTTAGCAACTATTTTCCTCAGGGTATATGATGGAAACCTCACGCTTTCCGCGACATTCAGAGTACATAATGCCTTCGATGCCTGGTTAAAAAATCTCTATGCCCTAATGGCTATCCAGAGACATGTTACAGAACACACATGCATACCAACTGGGCCAATCACCGTAATAAGCCACTCCATAAGCCTCAACCCTGACGAAGGTTATGAAAAACTCCAAATGGTAATCAACCAGCACGGTAATTTTAAGTTTGAGGCTGACCCCAATGGTCAGTTTAGATTTAGACTTGAGAATGGACAGATTGTGGCAGAGCATATATACAACGGTGAGACGCTTAAGGTATACAGGAGTAAAAAGGCTGAAAGGATACAGTATGAGCTTAAGCGTGATAGGGCTATATCAGAAATAGGCCACGCTATTTTTATAGGCAGACAGCTTGAGAAGGCTCAACGATGTTTGTTGACTGGGGAGGCATTTAAAGAAGACCCGTGACGTATTGCCCTGTGTTGGCGTTTCCAAATCTGGAACACTAACCACCATTATCTTTTTTTGGATATTTTTCTGGTGGAATAACTTGGAATAATAAGATGGCGGTTCCGTTCCAACTCCTCAGCCTTCTTAAAAGCAAACTCTATAAGGTCGATATTATTTTCAAATATCCCATCCTTTCCATATTGGTACGATTTTTCTGGTTCTTTAAGTTTAACATGTTTGTACTTCTTACAGTCGTCCAAAGTAAACCATTTACATATAGTCACATCCTCTGTTGCCTCTATACATTTGGGCGTTAGAGAATAAAAATTCATATCATACTGATGCACTGTTAGTTCCCCTCTCGAAGGAGATGGCTTTGGCGTCCTATTAAGAGATTCATGTATGTTAGATATTTTACAATCATCGTTTAACTTGAAAACATATCCTTCCCTAATAGGACATTTCACCGGTTTCACTTTGAAACATTGCCTTACCTTGAAATGCTGATACACATCAGGGTCATCCGTTTCTTTATATGTTGGTATCAAGTAAACACACCATGAAGCATGATAACGTAACAATACACTAAGTTTATCATTTAGGCGAGCAAACATCGCACATAAAGTATACTTATTAAGCCGAATATTTCCAATGGGATGACCAGACAAGTAACTATTCCTTTCAAAATTTGATAACATCATAAGAGGTGAATAAAGGTCCTCATGCTGCTTCCCCGAATATTCCCAATTACTGAACATAGTAAAACCGTTGTCACCCCTGGCACGGAGGAAATGAGCAATTGATTTTATGAACGAAATGGGGATTTCATCATTTCGATTATATGTTATACTATATTTACTATCAATATTCTTTACAACACCAAAGGCGATCAACATCTCTCTTAAAGCAATGGTTAAGCTGTTCTTGTTAAAATAACCTGTTACATCTATTATTTTTGTTTCTCCCCCTGTTGGGTTTAATTTATTACTCTTAAAATCAGAGACTATCCCATCCAAGATATTAGCCATGTTGTAACTAACGCTTGCCCCATGATTATACAAGGGAAAAGACCTACTGTCAGTGCCCGTCGTTCCGAAACCAAAAAAGTCGACACCGTTTACCTTGAATGTCTTGATCTCAATACCTTTTTCAAGAGATAACCTGATATAATTAAAACAGTTATCGGAACGTTTCGTCTTATCTTTATTGTCCTTAATTTTACTGACAGAACCAACACCGGCTATAACGATGTCTCTCTGGTGGGATGAATAGGTAAAGTCACTTTCCATTGATATGAAAGATTCGTGTTGATGACCGTGAATAAGCATCGAAAAATTATTCTTCGAAAGCCATCTTAAAAAAACACGCGCATCAGATGTAAGGCTTATCACTAATCTATTGTCTTCTATGCTGCTTTTAGAGGGATCGACACCATTGGAAATCGGGACAACATGATGGTGTACGACGGCTACTTTGATACAATTCTCATCACTAACATATGATTTTATCGCTTTTTCAACTAAAGTCATCTGATCATTTGTAATATAACCAATACCATTTATCGATTTTGTTTCTAAATATGTAGACTCAAGACCACATATAAGTACTGAGAAATTCTTGCATTTGAATAGTTTTATGTCAAAAAAGAAGCCTTCATTAGTCCAGATACTTAATTTCGCATTATCAAATGATGACATAGCTAACTTGTATGCACCTGCCGTTCTTCTTCTTTGAGGAATATCATCCTGATGATGCATATCGTGGTTTCCAGGAATAATAACAAAACGGTTATTTTCGTCAGCAAACCATTTACTTTTTAGATTACTGAGATCTTCTATCACGCTTGTAAAGGCATCTTCAATAGTACTATAATGGACCCCAAAAACTGGACAACATGTTAAGTTACAGTAAGAGCAGAAAGATGGAGGTCCAAGGATACGATGAAAACGAAATAT
>LNQR01000107.1 GCA_001541255.1 Candidatus Magnetominusculus xianensis | reverse complement strand
GCGAGGGGTCTTCCCTCATCTCTTACGCCGCTTGCTGCGGCACACAAATATTTTAACACCTTTCTTTTGATAATTGCACAAGATAGATATTATTACCTCTTCAGGTTTATCTGAATATAAAAACTTTTCACAATCGACATCCCGCATATCAATCAGGTTATATTTGTAGTTCATCGTCTCTGTAGATATGCTGTCTTTCATCGTCAACGGTACATTTCCGATATAAAACACATACTGCATCGGATGAATCTCATGTACTTCCGACAGGTAAATCCAATAGCGCATTTCCCTGTATACCATCTTAAAATAGTTTGTTGCCTGAAATTCAATATGAAGCAGAGAACTGGAGCCGTCTTCCATTTCTACAAGCAAGATATAGTCGGCCTCACGCTCATTAGTAATCTGAAGCTTAGTCTCTATCGCCGTTGATTTGATAATCTTCAACCCAATTACCTTCGCAATCAGCGTATCTATCACATCTTTCAGGATTTCTTTTAATATCTTATCGTATTGGTTTGGCATTGGCGGTATTTTAACATTTGGTGAAACTTAACGAAACCCAGAGGGCTCGTCGTGGTGATTTTAAATCGCTGGTAAACATTGCTTGCAGATATCTTCCCAAAACGCTATAATAGCGCCATAGATGACGACACTCCATACCCACAATGTACTCTGTGTCGGTGATAATAATGTGCTTGAGCTGCTGCTTTCTGAACTGGAACGCTGCCGTATCTATGAAGTCAGCACTGTACGCGAGTTCAGTGCAGCGCTGGCAGACGGCTCAATCGATATTATTCTGCTTGACCTTCAGATGCTAGATATAAATGCCCTTGAATTGGCTGAACTTGTAAAGGCTGAAAAGCTCCACATACCAATAGTATTTCTTACTGATGAGTTCAGACTGGATGCCTTTATTCAACAAGGTTACAAATCAGGAACAATCGACTATCTTACCAAGCCAATAGACCATAACCAATTCCTGAACAAGATGAACCTATACCTGAGACTATTTGACAAGGAAAAATCTCTCAGGGAACTTAACGATACACTACACCGGCATGTCTGGGAGCAGTTGGCCCGACACCGCCAGAATGATTGTATATTATCACATCAGGCACGCCTTGCCTCTGTGGGCGAGACCATAGTCCAGATAGCCCACCACTGGAGGCAGCCGATTAACACAATCGGGCTTCTCATTCAGGATATCCTGGATGCCTACGATTTCAACGAGCTTAACAGAGAATACATCAGGGGTAATGTAAATAAGTGCATGGATATAATTGAAAAAATGTCTGACACGATAGACGAGCTTAGGGGTTTTTACAAATCAGACGCTGTTAAAACAGCATTCATGCTCAATCGTACCATTGAAAAGACGGTGTCTTTCATTAAACCAATCCTGATAGAACATAACATAAATATCATAGTCAATAACTCTACTGACACTCAGTTGACAGGCTATCCCGTTGAGTTTGGGCGGGTAGTTGTGAGTCTTATCAACAATGCCAAAGACGCACTCACAGAAAACTGTATAGAAAGGCCTGTTATCAAAATTGATTCTTTTGTTGAGGAAGACAGGGCTGTCATTGTGATTACGGACAACGGAGGTGGAGTCCCGCCTGAAATTGCCGGACGAATATTCGACCCCTATTTCACTACCAAAGAAGAAGGCAGGGCTGCGGGGCTTGGGCTTTATACCTCGAAACACCTAATAGAAAAATGTATGGGTGGCACCCTGTCATTTAAGAACATTGCCGACGGTGCAGAGTTCAAAATATCTTTACCAATACTTAACCCTCATAGAGCGCACAGTGTGGGTTAAAATGTATCGCCTACAAGCATAGTCGTTTTAGATTCGAGGACATACGCCGTTGAGGTATTTTTCTGTGTAGCCAGAATTTTTATCTTGCCAATAGGCGATATTGGTTTCACAGAAGACATGACAGTAAACATATCTCCAGGCTTTAAGCCGTCGTCAGTGCCCTTATCAACATATATGACCTGGTACTGGGCGCCTATGATATGCAGTGGTATAACTTTTATTATCATACCACCAATGCCTGGCTTTAGAGTTCCGCTGTCATCTGGCCGCTGGAATACATAAGAGGGAACGATAGGCTGCTTGCGGACGATTTCTTTAACAGATTCCGTGATCAGCGCCTTTTTATAACCTGCCTCCTGACCAATTAGTCGAAGCTGTCCAATAATCATGATTAGCTTGCCCAGGTTTTTCCCTGTTTTTGGGTGAATAACCTTATCACCTATCTCTATGATGAAGTAATCTGTGTGTTGGTCTGCATAATCCTGGCTGATATCTACATAGACATAGTCATTCCTGCCGAACATTATGCGGTCTGATGTTGGCGCAGGGGCTGAGACAATCTTCCCGTAAACCTGCTGTGTATCTGCTATAAATCCGCCTGAGATAATAAGGTACTTCTCTATCGTGGTACGGCTGGTGGGCTTAACCACAACAGATTCAGCAGCAGCCTGCTCTTTCACCGCGGGCTTTTCCTCTGCTGCATCTCCAACCGCAGCAACAGCATATCCCCAGCTAAATGCAAACAACACAAGCGCCAAAGAAGCAAAA
Source organism: Candidatus Magnetominusculus xianensis (assembly GCA_001541255.1). GTDB lineage: Bacteria > Nitrospirota > Thermodesulfovibrionia > Thermodesulfovibrionales > Magnetobacteriaceae > Magnetominusculus > Magnetominusculus xianensis. The sequence continues at coordinate 4,242 of LNQR01000107.1, read as the reverse complement.
TGTAGCTTAAGATTTATCAGTCTCACTTATTATAAACTACTTTTTGTTTACCGCATCCTTAAATGCCATGCCAGGGACAAACTTTGGCACGATTGCCTCGGGTATCTTAATTACGTCGCCAGTTCTAGGATTACGTCCGTCTCTTGCCTTTCTCTTCGAAACTGAAAATGTACCAAACCCTACGAGTGTAAGCTTCTGACCCTGTTTCAGCGTGTCTATAATGGCTGCAATGGCTGCGTCAAGTGCCCTTCCGGCATCTGCTTTCGATAAGTTTGCATCCTTCGCCATTTTTTCAATCAGCTCCACTTTGCTCATATAGCCCTACCTCCAAAAGTTAATACTAATCCAAATAATTTTAGGCCTAACATATTTAGGTCTAACAAGCCAAACGGTCTCCCTGCCGCAATTGACCCTTGCGCATTTTGCTGCGCGCAGAACCTACAGTACCAAAATTACCTTCAATCCGGGTACTGAGACTGAAGATAATCATACTACAACCAATAACAAAATGCAAGAAATATTTTCATTCTGAACAGTTCTTCAGGTTAATTCTTTGATAATACAGAATCCGGACAGCAACTAGCGCATTACTCATTCCAGCTTAAGCAGCCCATGGTCGTAAGTCTCAGTTAGGTTTTGCTATCAACTGCAAAGATCTACTTCAGTAGTGAAAGAGGGCGTTGTCAGCACACATATGGATGCCTTCTTAACTGTGCCTTCTTCTGGCGCCCTCTTTCAGCTTATATTACCACGTGATGATTTTATCGCTTGAGACAACCTCGCCGATTATCTTGTCGTAGTCTTTGTCGGTTCTCATGTCTATTACTGTCACATCTGCAAGGGTTTTCTGTGTCTCTATGATGGTCTTAGCCGTAGCGTCTGGTTCCTGTTTCAGTATATATAAGACTTTTGCCATTTTACCTCCTTTATCTAATAAGCAAGAATGTTGTCATAGTCAAGCAGTTTTTTAGCGATGTCCTCAGTAGAACAATACCCGATTCCCTCGTAATCATTAATGTTCGTGCACAACGCCAATTCCATCTCTTTTATCATGTCGAGGTTCATGTCATTTTCCTCGCCAGGCTCTATTTTCCTGTCCAGAATGAATACATCTATTATGTCGTCCATAACGGTTATGCCAACGCTCATTCTGAGTGCCTCGCCCTGCCTGTCTCTTACCAGCACTGCTATCTTTTTCGGCATGTAGATGTCCTCCTTATATTAAAATTACCTTATCGGCATCCTGATTCATAACAGAGTTTTGGTATTGAGAGCCTGCCGCACAACCCTTGGGTATCATTGTCTCTGTAATGTCCCTTAGTTTCGCGCTATGGTCACAGAGGCTCATCGTCACACCTTTTAAACTCATCAAATCCACTATGTCCTTGTCCTGAGAATGCCTCGTACCGTCGTCCATCATAAAAAGTATTACATCCAGTCCTTTTTTGACGGCTGCCTTTGTCAGTCCAATTATGTCTTCCTTATAACCGTCCCGTGTAATCAGTAACCCTACTGTCATTGCATAACCCTCCTTTGTTGTTCTTAATAAGTAAATTCCTTTCTAAATGCTGCAAACTGTTTATCATTAACACTATCCTCTGTCTCTTTGAGCGCTGGATACTTTGCTATCGCCTGGGATGGAAACAGTCTGTATATCACTTCCACAGTTAAAGTCTTTATTTTATCACTTTGGATTGTATAAGAAAATGTGCGTGTCTCATCGCTCTTCAGCCTTGTGTCAACGGCAACGCCTTCGGCCTTCCATGCCGGTACTCCTACCTCGCCTCCACCCTTAAAGGACTTCATAAATACGGCATTTTTATCTTCCATAGGATTTTTTTCGTAATTCCTGAAGATTGTCTTCTTTTGGGCGTCATATGCCACTACCTTTACATACGCCATACGCATAGGCATTGTTGAGGGAAATGTGTGAGCTGTTTTGTTTGTAATCTCTATATCAACTGTTTTACCCCCTGCTGCTTCGTTGACAGATGCTTTGACACTTAGCGCCTTCCTTAGCATCGGCAAGCTGTGACCACCACCCATTTCATGTGAGGCATGGTCATTCTTATTTGACTCAATCGATGGCGGGCCTTCCTTTTTCTCCATGTGACAGTCGAGGCAGTTGCCCTTGCCCTCTTCTTTCATTGAACATATCGCTACTCCGCTTTGATTCGTTAAGTGACTGTGGCAGCCCATACATATTTCGCCGCTTGCCAACAACGGATTTGCCCCGACGCCGTGAGGTGCCTTCTCAGGTGGATTCGACGAGACATAGGCGCCGTCTTTGTTGATTGTAAACATATTTCTGCCCTTTCCTTCCACGATTGTCTCGACACGGTGGCAAAACGCGCATCCAACACCCTCGTCCTCTCTCCAGAGATTTTCGTTCGGCTTGTCTGTCCCGTCCATGAGTTTTTTGATATTTTCAGCCATCGGCATGTGGCATGATGCACAGTGATAGCTGCCCTCTTTCCCCTCTTTTTTCATATCACTGAGAAATACCTCATACATGGCCTTATGCGCGGGGTCTTTGTGTAGAGAAGACTTAGAGTGCATCGAATTTTCCCAGTCTCTATATATCGCCGGATGGCACGCCGAACACCTCTTGGACTTCTCATATGGTGCCGCACCATCAGGGACATCGTGCGCCGAAAGTATCGCGGGGAATGTGGCAGCCGCAGTTGCCATAAATACCATCATAAGCACTATGATATGTTTCATAACACCGCTTCTCCTGATAAACATTGAAACATAACTGGTTAAATCTTACCGTCCTTCTGCTTCCCGCATATTATCTCATAAACATGCTGAAAAGGTAAATCCCTTAGACATTCAACGGTGGAACATTTTTTTCTGAGACACGCGCGGCATGCAATATCCCGCCCTATGACGGTGTGTGCGCTGCCATAGGGTCCTGTCCTTCTGGGGTCTGTTGGGCCAAATACGGCAAACACGGTAACGCCTGCAGCCGCGGCTATGTGCATCGGACCGGTGTCATTAGTAACCATAAATCGTGCATCTCTTATTAGTGTGGCAAGCCCCTTCAATGTCGTTTTGCTGGCTGCATTAATCGCCATTCCCCGTGAGTGCTCAACAACTTCCTCTGCAAGCCCATAGTCACCCCGCCCACCGACAACTACCGTAGGGATGGAAAACATCGCGGCAAGCTGTCCGAAATTTTGCGCTGGCCAGCGCTTTGTCATCCACGCCGCCCCAGGAGTCATAACAATATACTGCCCCTTTTTCAGTTCACCCGCCCATGCCTCAGTGATGTCTTCATAGAGGAGTGGAAATTCTATTTCCCCCGCCGATGCCCCGGCAAATCCGGCAATCTTCATATATCTGTCAACAGCGTGTATGTCCCTGCCGCCCTCAACCAGATGGGTATAACACATGGTGCTGCCCTCTCTGGCCTCCTTAAACCCCACACGGGTTTGGCACCGGCTGAGGCTGGTTATTAGGCCGCTTCTTAACAGCCCCTGCAGGTCAATGACAAGGTCATAGCGTTCGGTCTTCAGCGCGCCAGCAAGCGTGGTTATCTCCCTGTACGTATTGATAAACTCTGATGGACGCTTCCACCTGTCTTTGTTAATTATCCAAAGCTTTTCTATCATCGGATGCCCTTCAAGCAGCCCAGCAAAGCCCGATGCTATGACCCAGTGTACAGATGCGCCGGGATGCGCCTTATGAAGCGCATTAAGCACAGGCAGACTATGTACGATGTCTCCAAGTGAACTAGGCTTTACGATAAGTATCTTCTTATATGATGCCATTGCCGTAGTATAGCAAATCACGGCTTCTAAGGAATGTATTGCCCTTGATGATGTGCTAAAAATTGTCATATGTGACATAATATGTCAGTATCAATGATGGACTATCGTGGAAATGGATGACTTTTGCGATGATTACATGTGGATTGTGCTGGTATAATATTTGCTATATCATATATGTCAATGCGAAGTTGACAATTGGTGAATTTGACATATGACTGTATTATGAAGTACTGTTTATGTCAACATAGGCGGTTTTTAATCGCTGAGATGTATTTACAAGGAGGTACACACAATGTACAAGTTAATTTCAGAGATGAAGACAAGGGATGAAAGAGGTTTTACACTGATCGAGCTCCTGATTGTTATCGCGATTATAGGCATATTGACAGCTATCGCGGTACCGGCGTTCCTCGGACAGAGAGAAAAGGCAAAGGTCAGGTCAACAGAGTCAGGCGCTAAGGGTGCA
>LNQR01000106.1 GCA_001541255.1 Candidatus Magnetominusculus xianensis | reverse complement strand
AACATCGACGCTTTGAATTCTTATAATACCGCTCTCCCTCTTTACAAGCAGATTGGCGCTATTTTAGGGCAGGCTAACTGCATTAGGAGTTTGGGGCTTTGTTTTATAAGAGATAACTCGACAGACGCGGGGATAGCGGGGATAAAAGCGGGGATAAGTGAAGTATTCAGGGCGATAAAACTCTATGAACAAATACGTGATAATTACTCAATTGGAGCTGCTTATAAACAGCTTGGCCATGAGCTTGAGGGAAAGGCGGGCTTTCAGGAGGAAGCTCTGGAATATAAAAAGAAAGGGCAGGAGATTTTAGATAGTATTGAACGGGCATTGCCGTAGCCTTGGGGTGTGCAGGTTAGCCATTCATCGAAAAATGCCGGTTACTTGAATCTTGAATATTACTCGAATATATCCCTGACATTGACGTGAAGCCCTTTCACCCTTTTTTCAATCTCTTTTTCGGTTTTAGGGATATATGCCAATGACGGATGGATTTCTCAAGCTCTACTGCATCAGAGTCATAAGACGCCTTTTTGTCTTAATATCTTATTATATTCTTCGCTGTCCATTGGACACTCAAGCAGTCGTTTCACCTGATTCAGAGAATCAAGTCTCAGTTGTATTTTCATAGCGCCAAGCAGATTGTCAGTATAGGTTTTATGTCCAGTGCTGCGGGATGTGAAAGCATAGGCGCCTGTCCGCTTACCGTCAACTTCATGATAAAAGTATTTGTGGTCTCCTCCCTCTTGAACAAACCCCTTTTTCTGAAGAGATGTCTCAATCTGTTTCCGCTCTATCGGCACCGTTATTTTGTCTCAACAAAAAGGGTTCCGTATATTTTCTTCAACCTTATGGCATCACCGGTAACTTTATCCAATGGCAGTTTCCTGTAATAGTGATAAAAATGGATAATGTGTTTGCACATATCGTCAATAGCCTCATTTTCCGAACTGCCAGTGCCAACTACTACAAGGGTCTCACTCTCAGCAAAAAAAACTTCCTCTTCCATATAAATATGCACTTTTATCGGCTTAGAAAGCTGTCGTTTCTCTGCCCTGTCAGTGATTGACCATATCGGGGCGAAAAGTCTCTTGCCTCCGAATTCAGGAATATGCTCTTGGGCCGTCCCTGCTGGGAAAGTACATGACGAAGTAAAGGCTGGAACTGTTTCTCTCGTTATGTTACGAACTTGGTGATAGGAATATGTTGCAAAAGTCATAAAGTATCTCCTCTCAAGAATGCCCGATAATCGTCAGTAATTAAGTCTTCAAAGAGTTGCCGTAAAAAACTATGGCTCTCTTCCAAGTATTTGCCAACACTCTGAATGATTAGGTCCCTTTCCTTAACACAATCTAAATCAAGAAGAATGGCTTCTCCCCCTTGATTGACAGACAGCATTGTTTCAACCCTTACAGTTATAGAACCGCCATCAGTCTTTGAAATAAACCCCAAACTTATATTTTCGTACTGTGATGGTATTGAGGCTGGTGTTTGAATAGTCATTTTAAGGAATTTATTGAAAGGCACTACGCCATCCTCTCTGGTGAAGGGGATGATGTTTACATATCTAAAGCCCGTTCTTGTCAATTTGTCTATTTTCGGATACGCAAGTCTGAACCCTCTTAATATTTTTAGAAACATTTTTTTGAATTCAGCAAATCCCTGATATTTTCTGCAATAAAAGGAGAATCTGTTCATCGCTAACATTAAACCTGAAGACTTATCTCTTCTTTCAAAGATGTATGGCTCAAGAACAACAACGCCTCCTGTTTTTGTTTGAGGTACCAACACCTGTGAATATTCACTTCGCACCGATTCATAAAAAATGTCGCGTTTACACTCGATCACCGGTTCTTCTGGAAATTGTATCTCAAATATTACCTCGACAAGCGATGAATTCGGATAAGGCTCAGATGTCACCTTCTTAGGCAACCGACCTCCTCATTCTTTGATAAGATTTAGCTCTTGGTCATTGATTATATCAAAAATTCCTTATAAATAGGCAGATTATTTTTTGGAGATCATGCAGCGGCTTGGTCACAGCAATATTTCTACGACAATGGGATACCTAAGACTGTTAGGGTTTACACGAGCCTGACTTTCTCTATTCTTTCCCCAGATTTAAAATAAAAAATGGAAAAGGGGTTGACAATAACCGTCTAACCCCTTGTTTTTATTGGAATGCCGGGGGCCGGACTCGAACCGGCACGAGCGCGAAACCCGAGGGATTTTAAGTCCAACGATACATAAAAATCTATATCTTGTAGAACCGCATAAACACAGGCTAAATCCTTTATCCACAAGGGTTTAGCCTTTTTCTTTATGTTGGCGGGAGTTGGGTAGAATTGGGCTGAATTTGTATGTCACGGGCACAATTTAGGCACAGTGAAAACCTAAAGCAACTCGATAAATTCAGCAACCGTAAGATTTGAATGTCGAATAATTGCCCTCAATGTACCTCTGTCTAACGTGTCATGGTTAGGAACGATAACCTGAGCGTAGGGATTATCCCTGCATAAGACAATATGACTGCCCCTTTGCCTGACCTCGTGGAATCCAATTTTCTCAAGAGCCTTGACGCATTGGCGACCAGAGATGCACGGCAGTTTCATACTTGCAGGACTTCGAGGGTGTCTTCTGGCACAGTAGATTTTCTTTCTATCAATACTTCAATGTAAAGTTCTATCGCTTCTTTAACGTTTGCTATAACCTCTTCTTTACTTTTCCCTTGAGTGATACAGCCCGGCAATGACGGACATTCGGCTATCCAATAGCCGTCCTCTCCAGGATATATGATTACCTGCCTCATGTCTCATTATATCAATAGTAAATCGTCCTTGACAACCTCCGGCGCCTCGATTATATGTCTGAAAATATTTTTTCCTATATATACAGGTGATATATGTGATAATGTGGTACAACCCCTCTACTCATGGGGTCGTGAATCAGGTGGAGCCCATGCTCTTCTGACATTGCAGATACGCCCCCTCATCCTGTGCCATCACAATAACGGGACGGTTGTCGT
>LNQR01000105.1 GCA_001541255.1 Candidatus Magnetominusculus xianensis | reverse complement strand
TTCCCGTTAGGAACCCTTTCCATTTGACACCTCCATGTGAGTTTCTTATTTTACTCTTTTTTGGTGTCCACTTTTTTCAGCTTACCTCATTGTAAATGATGACAGAAATGTAGTATACTTTTTTGTGCAATAAACCCTTTACTGTGTATTGGAGTTAACCTCAATAAGCTCAGATTCGCGTGAATTTATATGACTGACGCACAAAGTAAGGAAACCACTTGATCAGGAGATTCGGTGACGGTGTGGTACTATTGAAAGTGATAGATGCGAGTTACTGGCGGTACAGAAAAGCGAAACAACGGTGATGAAACAAGCGCTTCTCATCATCGATGTTCAACGAGATTTCTGTGAAGGCGGTGTTTTGTCTGCAAGAGACACCCACAGTTTAATTCAACCGCTGAATGAGGCAATCTCATGGTGCGTTGAACACGATATCGTTTGCGTGTTCACGCGTGACTGGCATCCATCTGACCACTGCTCGTTTATTTCTCAGAGTGGGACTTGGCCCACACATTGCGTACAAGGTACGTCCGGTGCGGAGTTCGCAGATGGACTTAACATTCCTGTGTCTGCCCTCGTGATTGATAAGGATTCAGATAAGGACACGATGAGTTACTCAGCCTTTGGAAATACTAATCTTGATAAGAAATTGCAGCAAATAGGCATCATCGAGGTAGCGGCAACAGGTATTGCTACAGATTACACTGTTCGTGAAACAGTTATAGATGCTCTGCGTTGCGGGTTCAAAGTAAGTGTTCTCATCGACTTAATCAGACCGATAGATGTCAAACAGGGTGATTCCGATAAAGCGCTTAATGATATGAAGACGGCAGGCGCATCTCTACTAACCAGCAAAGAATGGCTCCAGAAAGTAAGTTATGCAAGAGGCTGACATCATGTTACATTCTTATTGTGCAGTCAGTATTAACCATCAAGTTTAGCCAGGTCAGCCAAATCCCCAGGGCGTCCTGCAGCACGTTTATTGGTCTTTAGGCATTCTAACCCAATGACTGTCAACTCCAAGCCGCTGTGTGTGACAGTTAAGCGCCTCGAATAGCAATCAGTGAATTCCACACCATCCACTGTCGTCAGGATGTCAATTCGTACAGGCGGGTACCCTAATTGAATAATATTTCCTGGGGTTAAAAAATCTTCAGGTCTTAATCCAAGTGAGGAAAATCCAAAATCGTCCAATACATGCAGTATCTTAGCTGCATTTTCTTCAGAGATTCTTATCCAAATATCCAGGTCACCCGTATAACGCGGGTGGCCATGGAATGCTACGGCATAGCCGCCAACGATCAGGTATTCAACCTTTTTGTCGATTAATAACTCGACAAACTCTCTGAAGTCCTTGTATATCATCGCCGTGGTACTGCCTGCGGAGTATCTCGACAGCCTCAAGCCGTTCACTGACCGGCCTGCTGAGCCAATACTGGCAATCAGAAGGCTCCTCACCCAAACGGACTATCTTGACATTTTTCTTAATTCTCTCCATATGAACTATTATGACACGAGCCTGTTCCCTTTTGCCAGAGAAAAGATTGCATCAATATGAGGCATATCCCTACTTTGCAAATGAACTTGTAAACTGAAACGTGTCTGAATCAAACAGCCCCCTGTCACTGAGCTTAAGGTGGGGGATGACCAGCAGGGCCATAAATGACAGCGTCATAAACGGGGCGCTTAGTGATGACCCAAGTGTTGCTGCCAATTGGTTTAGCTCTGCATAACGCTGGGCAACCTCATAGCCGTCATCTGTAGTCATTAATCCCGCAACCGGTAAAGGCAGTATCTTTTTTATATCTTTTGTTACGGCGCAAATCCCTCCCCCGTGTTCTATAATCAGATTCACCGCCTCGCAGATGTCGTCATCCGTAACACCAACTGCCACTACGTTGTGCGAATCGTGTGAAATGCTTGAGGCAATAGCGCCGTCTCTCAGCCCAAAATTATGGATAAACCCAATGGCGGGCGGCGCATGTCTTTCATAACGGTTGACAACTGCAATTTTTAGTATGTCATCATCAGGGTTGGATACCATATTTCCATTTGAAATCATGGCCCGTCCATGCAGCTTTTCAGTAATCAAATTTCCATCAGCCGCCCCTATTACGTTTAACGTGCCGCCGGAGTTTGGGACAAAGAAATCCCCGGGGCTTTTTGGTGCGGCAGTAAATTTATTCACAATCCTGCATGGTACGCGAGGAATCAGAGATGCCCTGTTTTCGGCAATGAGCTGACCGTCAATATATGTCTTGAGGATATTGAAACTCTCAAAGCCGTCAATTACGGCGAAGTCTGCCGCATCCCCGGCACGCAGCAGCCCGGCATCCAGACCGTAGTGCAGCACGGGATTAACACACGCGCACCGCAGTACCTTCATTATACTGTGCCCGGCCCTCAGTGCTCGTTTGACCATGAGATTAATATGGCCCTTGGCGAGGGCATCGGGGTGGATGTCGTCAGAGCAAAACATAACGTCGTGCCAGTGGTCTTTGATAAGCGGCGACAGGGTATCGAAGTTTCTTGCCGCTGACCCCTCTCTTATCAGGATTTTCATGCCGTAGGAGATTTTCTCTAACGCCTCGTCAAGCGAGAGGCATTCGTGGTCTGTGGTAATCCCCGTTTTTACATATTTTTCGCATTGAGCGCCTCTGAGACCCGGGGCGTGACCATCAACAGGCTTGCCGTATTTCTGAGCAGCCCGGATTTTAGCCATAATATCAGGGTCACCGTTAATAACGCCGGGGTAGTTCATCATCTCACTCAGGTATTTTATCTCATCCCGCTGTAATATGGCGTCACACTCAGCGGTATCGATTGTGCCTCCGGCAGTCTCAAATCCGGTTGCAGGGACACATGAAGAAGCCCCGAAGAAGAATTTAAATGGTACTGATTTGCCGTTTTCTATCATATAGTCAATGCCAGCAGCCCCAAGTACATTGGCAATCTCATGTGGGTCGCTTACTGTGGCCACAGTGCCATGAGTCACAGCTATACGGGCAAACCCTGAGGGTATAAGCATAGAACTTTCCACATGGACATGGGAATCTATCAGGCCTGGGATTATAAATACGCTGTAAAGTCTGTTGTTTTTTGTTATAGCGGTGATTTTTCCTTTAGAGACCTCAATTTCAGCGGCGTATATGGCAGAGTTTATTACATCTACAACATTGCCTGTAATGACAAAATCAGACTCCATGCTTTTCGTCTCTGATAACGACAGTATTTTTGCCATTCCATTTGGCTTCATAGAGGGCGCTGTCGGCCTTTGCAAGCAGCTCCTGAGATGATACGTCCTCGTCCTTTTGATAATCGGCAAGCCCCACGCTGACGGTCATTTTTATGGACAGGGCGTTTTGTTCGAACACCGAGCCTTCAATGTTTTTTCTTATCCTCTCGGCTACAATATACCCGCGCAATACATCGGTATCTGGCAGGATAACCGCGAACTCCTCCCCACCATACCTGAAGGCTACATCGTTATCACGAATGGAGTCCTTTATGCGCTGGGCCGCTGATTCAAGCACGAAGTCCCCAACGATGTGTCCATAGGTGTCATTTATACGCTTAAAATCATCCAGGTCTATCATCATAAGGGTGATGCCTTTGCCCGATTTGTCCGCGCTTGCCAGTTCTTTCTCTACAGTGTAGCTGAAATGCCGCTTTGTATATAAACGCGTAAGCTCGTCCGTTATGGCCATCGCATAGAGGTGTGAATTTTCAAATGCAATGGCAATATGACCAGACAGTGCACGCAGCAGTTCAACCTTTTTTATTATAAATGGAGAGATTGTTTTTTTTGCATTAATCAGTGCCAGCGGTTCACCGGACTTTGCAATGTTTAAGCAGATGTCCTTTTTATCATGTGATAAGATAAAACTGTTTAACTTCCCCTCTATCCATAGGTTAATCATGCTGATAAGCGGGTCATCGGCCTCGATTTTCCTTCGGACAATCCCATCTCCTGCCATAGGTTTGGTAAATACGCTGTACTTACCGCTCCTCTTTGGCATGACGATGGATACCTCATCGGCCTTCAGACAATCGCTGAAAATATCCACAACTATTGTTTTAAGTTCTTCGATGTTAATAGTTTTGCTGAGCTTATCGACCATCGCATAGAGGAGGTTGACCTCTTCGCTTTGACTGATTATTTCTTTTATATATCTGTTAATTTTCATGGAAAGAAGCGGGATAAGCAGCAACAGACAAAACAGCCCTGAGCCGATTATAAGCGCTACCATTTTTGTAATCAGCGCTGTGGAGCGCTCAAGTGTGCGGTCAACGATGAGCTTGCCGTTTATTTTTGCTGTGCCGTGGCAACTGTAACACTGTGGTTCATTAGAAATAACGGAGACATTTCTGAGGACATCCACACCGTTGTTGTTTTTCACCTGTGCAGTGAAATGGGTTGGACGGCTGCCTTTGGTCCTGTGGCAGTTGAGGCAAAAGGCATTTTTGTCTTTGTCATAAACTACTTTACCAATGACGCCCTGGTCGGTTGAATATGCAGCCACACCCTTGTTGTTTAAAATCATAATGGATGAAACGTTATTCTTGTTCCTTACGATTTGCTCAATTGCATGTTTGAGATAAGGAGACCTTGTCAGCATCAAATGCTTCAGGCTTGACTCAATTGAGTAGCTTAACTCCTGAATGTTAGCCTTTGTGTCTTCGTAAAAGGTATTCTTTACTAAAATGACAACGATAACTGTTAGCAGCACAAAATAAACGCCAAGAAACCCTAAAAGCCCAAACAGTATTCTCTTCTTCAGGCTTTGCGTCCAGTCTGAATTTATTTTGTTATTTGTCTCTTCCAAAATACATATACACGGTTAGACTAGGCCGTAACAGGCTCGGTCAACCCCTTCATAAGGCTTGCAATTCTTGAGATATTGAATGCAAGCGTCCCTGCGGCATTAGCAGGGTTTTGCAGGATACTATTTTTAGTCAGCAGAGCTGAGGCCAATGCCTCATTCTCATTTTTTATTGTCGTTGTAGCATTAGTATTTGTGGCGGACGGCCTGGTATTAGTTATTTCTAACGTATATGCCTCAGAATCTGTCTTTTCAGGTTCAGATACAGCAGGGGTATCTTTCGTCGGCCTGGTATTCACATTTGTATTTGAGTTCTCAGCGGCAGGATTTAGAGAAACACCAGCGGGAGTCTGCCCTATTGTCATGTCAACACCTCCTTATTTTTGCAGTACTGCTAAATATAACACAATGCCTGAAAATAATCAACTTCTCCGGGCTGCCAGTGTTACTTTGTCAATCAGCAAATACCTCATCATACTTATAACTCCTTGCAAATGAGAGGAACTCCTCAACCATGTAAGATGAGTTATTTTTATTGCTGTAGACTACTGAAATATCCTGAGTGATTCTGTTCTTTTTTATTCTCAGGGCCATGAGCTTCCCCTCGAGGATTTCCTTTTTTACCGATAGCTTAGACAAAAAAGCAACGCCTAAGCCCTCAAGCACGGCACTTTTTATCGCCTCGATGCTCTCAGAAACCATAAAGATTTTCAGATGCTGCATATTTATCTTGCATTTGCAAAAAAACTCCTCTATTAATTTCCCTGAACTTGAGAGGTCATCTCTGACGATGAAGGGTTCTTTCAGCGCCTTTTCTATCGAAATATCCTCAAACTTAGCCAATGGATGTGACGCCGGTACGATAAGTAACAATTCGTCAGTGTAGAGCTTCCCTGCGGTTATCTTATGAGCTTTTATCTCGCCTTCGACAAAACCTATGTCTATTGCTGCAGTGTTCATCATCTCTATTATTCTTTTTGAGTTTCCAAGACGCAGGGATATTTTCAACTTTGGACTTATTTTCCTGAAATCAGCCAGCATCACCGTAAGCATGTAATGCCCAATCAAGGACGTGGCGCCAATTTTAATTGAGCCTTTTACCAGCCCTGTCAGTTTACAGATAGTCTTCTCGGCATCAGTGTATAAAGACAGTATCCTTTTTGCGAAATCGTAGAGGATTTCCCCCGAAGGCGTCAGAATGACACTGCTTGTCGTGCGCTCGAAGAGTTTTGTATTGTAAAACTCCTCTAATACCTGTATCTGAGAGCTGACAGCCGGCTGTGTGAGGTGTATTACCTCAGATGCCTTCGAGAAACTCTTCAGCTCTGCAACCGTACAAAATACCCTTAATTTATCATCCATCGCTTATACATGCCTACACACCCCTAAAATATATGACCATCTTAACATAGGTGATTTATATTACCACAAAAAATATTGATAAGTTAATAAAAAAAATTAATATAAAAAAAGTGGCATAAGGACAAAAAGCACTTGACAATGGTTGTTTCTATAATGTAATATGAAACCGGTTGGGGCAGACTTAAAAATCTATAGTGTCGCTATCAGCAGCCAGCAAGTGTATTGGTGGACAGCAGGTAGACCAGTAGTTTTAGTAAGCAGTTAAGAAGCTGTCATAAGATAACTGGTGTTGAGTTGTAGATTTAGAGTAGGATTAACTGGTGGGTAAATCCTGTATTGCTCTGTCATAATCGCGGCATTAAATCTTAATTGAAGGCCGCTTTATCATTACGGAAATTGTTGTTGATTTACCAGGCTGCGCGCCGCATTATTGCCAGATGTTTTTAGCAAAGCTCCTGCAAATGCACAGCATAGGAGTAAAAACGTAAACGCCGGAGGTATTTTTATGAAACAAAGCACTTCTTTATTCAATCGCAGTTTTATGTTAATCGTGGTATCATCAGTGGTGGTTCTTGCCGTTGGTTTATATGCCGTTCCATCAGAGGCCAAAAAAACTGTAGCAAAAAATTCTCTATCTAAAAAATATGCCGCCGCCTCGTGGTACGGCAAAGAGTATCATGGCAGGAGGACATCTTCAGGCGTTGTCTATGACATGAACTCAGCTCAGGCAGCGCACAAAACACTCCCTTTCGGTACGAATCTCAGGGTTACGAATCTCAGAAACGGCAAATCCACTAAAGTCAAAATCACTGACCGCGGGCCTTTTACAAAGTCAAGGGATATTGACCTGTCTTATAAGAGCGCAAAGGATATAGGTATCGTAAGCAGCGGTGTTGCAAAAGTTAAGATCGATTACATACTCAAAGACGGCACAAAAACACAGTATGTCGATATATCCGACTTGAAGACTTTACCGGACAGGCTTGATAAAATTGCCTTTCTCGATTATAAGAATGCCGCCATTATGAAGCGTATGCTGCCGGGGTCACAACGCGCCTTTATAAAAAAGTCAAATGTTGGTGGTCGTCCTGTTTACATCGTATCCACGCAGAACTCTGTAAATTCTCCTAATGATAAACGCTTGAAAGACAAGGAGGTCTTGCTCACTGCCCTAAAGTCAAAGGTTGAGCAGACAAAGACAGCAAATAAGGTGGCGTTAATGTTGGCATACAACGTTACTCCGGTCAAGCAGATTGCCGGTCATAGCGTCCCTTCTACCTTTATTAAGTCGTCTGATTACTTTGCGGGTTCAGCGCGATTTCACGTCAGGTTTCGGTCATAAGAGCCCATCTATAAGGAGACTTACTAATAAGCCGACCTCATTTAGAAGTCGGCTTATCTGGTTATATAGACAGTATCTCTGCCGCCTTCAGCAAGAACGGATCAACGGCCTTTTTCTTGTATACGGCATCCTCTATCGGGGTCAGCACGCACTTGTTGTCAATTTCACCAACCATGACATTGTCAGCGCCTTCGATGAGTTTCTCAACGGCAAACAGACCTAGTTTGCTTGCCAATAGTCTGTCAAAATAGACAGGGGTTCCACCACGCTGGATGTGCCCGATAACCACTGCGCGGCAGTCCAGTCCGTCAGAGCCTATCTCTACAGATAAGTCCAGTTGTTTGGTTTTCTCAAGTACCTGATATGCACCGCCCTCAGCACATCCCTCGGCAACGACTATAAGGCTGCTGGTCTTGCCCTTGCGCCAGCCGCTGATAAGATGGGTTACTGTGCTGAGCAGGCTTGTGTTTACCTCAGGGATGAGTATCTCTTCGGCACCACCGCATATGCCTACATGGACAGCAACAAACCCCGAGTGAGCGCCCATTACTTCCACAATAAAGACCCTCTCGTGAGAGGCTGCCGTGTCCTTAATTTTATCTATAACGTCAAGTGCAGTCTGGACGGCTGTGTGGAAGCCGATTGTATTGTCAGTGCCGTAGAGGTCGTTATCTATTGTGCCGGGCAGGGCTATAATTTTGCCTTTATAGAATTTACGAAATTCCAGTAAACCTGTCAGTGTACCATTTCCCCCTATGGCAACGATGCCGTCAATTTCTTGGCTGTGAAGAAAATCAGCGGCCTTCTGCTTACCCGCATCGGTCATAAATTCCTTGCTGCGGGAGGTTTTTAAGATTGTACCTCCATGTTTCAGGAGATTCGACACGATGCGAAGCTCCATTTTTTTATATTCCCCTGCCATCATTCCCTGGTAGCCGCGCATGATACCTATGACCTCAAAGCCATAATGTATACCAGTGCGCACTACTGCCCTTATGGCAGAATTCATCCCCGGGGCATCGCCCCCGCTCGTAAAGACGGCAATTTTTTTCACAGGTCACTCCTTTACAAATTGATAGAATGTAGTCCACTAACATACATGAATCAAGGAGGTTGTGTCAACAGCAGCAATTCTCCCAAGCTCCGACATAGGAATTTGCACCTATCGCTATAAAGGGTTTTTGAGAGCATTATTTGTCATTTATAGTATTATCAACCCATGAT
>LNQR01000104.1 GCA_001541255.1 Candidatus Magnetominusculus xianensis | reverse complement strand
ACTAACGTCCCCTCTTCATTCTTGTCCTTGGCTCTTATTTTACTGCCATCGATAAACAGCGTATTCCCCTCTATTAGCTTTAATTCCATAAGTATAGGCAATCTCAGCTTAATTTTTCTAATGCGTTTGCCCTGCGTCGTGTTTATTTATATCGTGCAGATTGATTATAATAGGTAATAAGGAATCCTTTATAAAAAGGTTATTTTATGTGCCAGGGAGGTTTTAATGCTGCGAAAATCTTTTGTTTGTGCCCTTTTGCTTGTGGTCATCTCTGTTACGGTCTATGCCGCAGAGCCGCATAAACCATCTGCCGCTGATAAATGCGCTGTCTGTGGTATGCTGGTTACACCGCATGTGAAATGGCTGTCTCAGATTATCTTTAAAGACGGTTCGGTCATGTTCTTTGACGGCCCGAAGGATATGTTTAAGTTCTACTTCGACATTCCTAAATTCGCACCTGCAAAGACACAGGCCGATATTTCAGATATTTACGTTACCGAATACTATACGGCTAAACCAGTGGATGCCAAAACTGTGGTCTTTGTAACTGGCAGCGACGTAATGGGCCCGATGGGAAAGGAATTCGTCCCAGTGACGGCGGACAAGGTAAATAGTTTTATGGTTGACCATAAGGGGCAGAAGTCGCTTAAGTTTGACGAGGTAAAGGTTGCAGACTTTCACTCAGGCAATATGGACAAGTCCCACGCTGACCACAAACACTGATGTTAAAGACAAAACTATTCGCTGCGTTTATTGTTATAGAGGCGGCAGCGCTGGCGGCTCTATATGTAAGCTCAGTCAGCACAGTCCACTTAAAAGAGCCGGAGATGGCGCTCAAGGGTTCACTGGTACGCGTGATGAAATTAACCGATGTTGCATTCTGGACAGAGGCCAGATATACGAGGCACCCTTCACAGGCTGACTTTTTTACCGCGTTTCAGGATTTTCCCATGTCGGTTGATCACTTTCCGGCTGGTTCTATCGTGCCTCCTTCGCAAATACACGGGGCCCAATAATCAGGTGATCAGGTGATCGGATGAGAGGACATGGCCGAATCATCGAGTACGCGCTGTCTTCCTTGAGCAGAAGGAAACTCAAGAATCTTTCTGTTGCGGCTATCTTTAGTATCCTGATAGCCGTGCTTAGTTCTATATTGTTCCTCATGCACGCGTATAAAACAGAGACGCTTAAACTGCTTGACAGCTCCCCTGAGATAATCCTTCAGAATATGTCAGCCGGCAGACACGAACTAATCCCCTTAGAATACATCAGTACACTTTCGGGCATTGCCGGTGTCGGCAAGATAGTGCCCAGGTACTGGGGATACTACTATGACTCGCTGACCAGCGCCAACTATACGCTTATGGCAGTTGATGCCGATGATGCCAGCGATAAAAATAAGCAGGATGTAAAACTAATTAACGGGCGAATACCACAGACAGTCGGCGAATGCGCCATTGGCAGCGGCGTGGCAGCGATCAGGCAGATAGGACTAAACGACGATTTCTTTATGACCCTCGGCACAGAACAAAACGTCAACCTGAAAATAGTCGGGATTTTCACATCAAACTCTGCCATTGTTACAAATGACCTCGTCGTCCTTACAAAGAACGACCTTGTTAAGTTTTTCAACATGCCAGTTGACAAGGCAACAGATATTACCATAGAGGTAAACAATCCCTCCGAGGTAACCACTGTGGCAAGGAAAATCAGGCGTGCATACCCGGACTCAAGGCCAATACTAAAAATTGAACTCACCCGTACCTATGACAATATATTTAACTGGCGCGGGGGGATTGTGCTGACAATGTTCTTTGGGGCAATTGCGGCCTTTATGATATTCGTCTGGGATAAGGCTACGGGGATAAATGCCAGAGAGAGACAGGAGATAGGGATTCTCAAGGCCATTGGCTGGGAGACCTCAGATGTGCTGCAATTAAAATTCTGGGAGGGCACCATTGTCTCACTGAGTTCGTTTCTCACGGGATTGATACTGGCATACGCACACGTATTTTATTTTAATGCCCAGTTCCTTGCCCCTGTTTTAAAGGGCTGGTCGGTGTTGTTTCCTAAGTTTCAGCCGATGCCCTATATTGACCTGTATCAGATATTTGTCCTGTTTTTCCTCACGGTGGTGCCGTATGTTGCCGCCAGTATTGTGCCTTCGTGGAAGGCTGCAACCTCTGACCCTGACGCCGTGATGAGGTAGCCGGGGATGGACGCAGTTATCAGGGCTGAAGACGTATCAAAGGTGTTTAACGCCGGGCTTGCCGATGAGGTGAGGGCGGTTGCGGGTGTGTCTGTTGAGATACCCAGGGGGCGCATAACGGTGTTAAAAGGTCCAAGCGGCTCTGGTAAGACAACCCTTCTGGGGCTTATCGGCTGTATGTCAAGGCCGACAGAGGGGAAAATCATTGTAGAAGGCAAGGATGTGGCAAAACTCCCTGAGCGTTTTCTCACCAATGTGAGGCGAAAGACCTTTGGATTTATCTTCCAGCACTTTAATCTTATCAGAGGGCTGACCGTCAGTGAAAATGTCATGCTCCCGCTCTATCCCACCGATATAGACAGTAAGCAGATGCAGCAGCGCATGGAGGAAATACTTGGCAAGTTAGACCTTACGGCAAAACTCAATGTTAAAATAGAGAAACTCTCAGGCGGGCAGCAGCAGCGTGCAGCAATTGCCCGTGCCCTGATCAATGAACCCGCCGTTGTACTTGCCGATGAGCCCACTGCACATCTCGATACAAAACTATCAGGCGACCTTCTTAATATCATCACAGCCTTAAACAAAGAAGGAAAGACCATCGTAATAGCCACGCACGACCCATTGATTTACGAAAAGCCGTATATCGACAATATAATAGAGATGCGTGACGGCGCAGTTAAAGAGGCCGCACTGTTGTGATATTCCACCCCGGAGTCCTTGCCCTTGTCGTAGGCTCTGTGATTGTCCTTGTTATGGCTTTTTTTTCTGTCTTCCTTGGAATAAGAATAATAATTGGTTGGGACATTACAAAAAGTACGGCAAAACAACTGATACTTGAGCGCCAGACATATCTTATTACTACAATTATGAAATACGTGCTGGGCTTTCAAATCCTGTCCCTGTTCCTGTTCGTGTATACGGCTGATGACATTCACAAGCTATTTGTCGGGGCAATGTGTACGACTGGTTCGCTTAACGCCAATCTCATAGGGTGGACGGTGTTGTTTGCAAAAATTGTGATTTTTTTCCTGTGTGCCGTGTGGCTTGCTATTAATCGTGTGGATGAGATGGCAGAGGACTATCCACTTGTCAAACTCAAGTATAAGTATCTGGCTGCGCTTGTCCCTGTCATTGTACTTGAGGGATACTGGCAGTTGAACTATTTCCTTGGGCTTCGGGCAAATGTGATTACCTCGTGCTGCAGCTCATTGTTTAGTGACGAGGGACTGACGGTCGCCTCATCTCTTGCATCTTTACCTGTTACTGCGGCAATGTATATGTTTTACGGTGCGGCTGCAGTTGAGCTTGCCCTGTTGTCAGTACTGCTTCGCAAAGGGTCTGTGTCCTCACCGCTGAGGTATATATCCGGCGTCTGGTCGCTCGTGTTCTTTGTCATTTCAATTGCGTCAATAGTTGCCTTCGTATCTATTTATTACTATGAGACCCCTGTGCATCACTGCCCGTTCGATATACTGCAAAAACAGTATATGTTTATAGGTTATCCACTCTATGGCAGTCTGTTTGGCGGCATACTTTTCAGTCTTGGTGCGGCGGTGATAGAGAAATTTAAAAAAATAGATTCAATACGAACTCAGATTCACCATACTCAGAGGAGATGGACGATAATGTCCATAGTGTTACTAATCGTATTTATAATAATTGCGACATGGCCGGTAGTGTTTTCAAATTTCAGGGCGTATGACTGAGCATTACGGCAGTATGGCTGCCTTAAGGTTGTCATTTTTTTAGTTTTGTTGTACAATTTTCAAGATGATGGCTGTCTTGGCAGCACAGGAAGGACAAAATGTACAGTAATCTTTGGGCACTATTTATTATCTGGCTTAAGGGCTTACCGGATGACTGGAGAGGCCGGGGCGTTAAGAAAATCGTTGCCGATGTCAATATGCTGCGAAGGGTATTTCCCGCGAAGGCGATTAAAATAAAAACTTCGGGCGCTGTGGTAATATCAGAATCCGGCAGGGAAATGACCGCTGAGATAAACGACAGGGACATTATTATAGCTGGAAGCATTTCATTAAAAAACTGTGTTATTCTGCTGAGGGACATGACGCTTAACATTGATATGATTGGGGAAAAAATTGAGGAGAAATTTGGTCATAAAATCCTGACTGACGGCTCTCTATGGGTAGAAAACACACTGTTTTTAGGCAATATGGGCTGTCTCACCAATCTGAACATCGTCTCTGGAGGCATAGTTCAGGGAAATATTGCAAAGGTCTCAATGCTCTATATACGTGAAGGCAGATATAGCGGGACAATCTCAACCATTGAGAAATGGCTTCACATATCGAATTCCCGCGGCGTCTTCAAGGGCAGCATAGGCAGAATCGGTGAGGCGCTCTATCTGGACGCCGGTGAGCTTATAACAGATTCATTACCTGTTATTGACGGCGGCTACGTAGTTGTAAAGGATGGTAAGATATTAATGCCTGATGAGACTCCATGGCCACGGGAGGCGGTAATGGAACATATTGGTGCGCTCAGTGAAGACCGTGAACTTTTTATCATTGGCTCTGGCGGCAGTGTCTTGCTTGGCGCCGGTGGATCGTATGTCCTGTGTAAAGAGGGCACAGACCCGTACTCACGATATAAGACAGAGAACATTATCTCATCTAATAGGTTTTACCGGCTAATCGACGGGGAAATCTGTGAGGTCACTCTGAGAACCGCCTCAAACCAGCAGTTAATCCCACAGGCAAGCAAATTTTACACATATGTGCGCCTTGAGATAGTGAGGTGTTAATGACTATCTGGCAGGCTCCCGGAAATCTGGATGGAGATTTGAGATGCTGAGTAACGTAAGAAGGCTGTCCGCCCTGCCCATAGTTCACCTGTTTATTATAGCGGCAGTGTGCATAATCGCCTACAGCAATTCCTTTAAAGCGCCGTTTATGTTCGATGACTACACCAATATAATTGAAAAAAGCGTAGTCAGGGATATTGGGCAGTATAAAGATAATTTTTTACTGGTCACACCTTCAACGAATCGCCGCTTTATAGCGATACTGACATTTGCGCTGAACTACAAGCTCCATGGCATGAACGTCATGGGCTATCATATCTTCAACCTAGTTGTGCATGTGTTTAGTGCCCTGCTTGTATATCAGCTCGTCCGCCTAATATTCAGAACACCGGCAGGCTCTAATCCTGCATTGGGCCATGGCGTTATGGCACTTTTTACTGCCCTGTTGTTTGCCGTTCACCCGGTTCAGACATCTGCCGTGACGTATATTGTGCAGCGTTATACATCCCTTGCCACACTATTTTGCCTTGTCTCACTAACGGCATATGCAGGGTCGAGGCTCACGCCTTCATCTGCCCTGAGATATACACTCTACGCAGTTTCAATTTTTTCCGTCATTCTTGCCATGAGGACAAAGGAGATAGCCTTTACGCTTCCTGTGATTGCTGTGATGTTTGAGTTTATGTTTTTTGAAGGAAAGATAAAACGCAGGATTCTGTATTTGATTCCGCTGATATTGACTATGTCAATCATACCAATCTCCATACTGGCAGCCAATTCCCCCGCCGCGCCAAGTGCGATAAATACTGCGCCAGATGTGATAAATACTGTGGTAAATAACTCGCTGACATCAGGCATTGCAAGCTCCTCTGCCGCAGTTACAGATATCCCCCGAACAGAGTATCTGTTCACGCAGTTTCGCGTCATAGTGACATACTTGAGGCTGCTTTTTATCCCAGTTGGGCTCAATCTCGACTATGATTACCCTGTGTTGAGGAGTTTTTTTAACCCCGAAGTCGTGTTATCTTTTTTAGTATTAGCGCTGCTTTTCGCCTCGGCTGTATATATGTTATACCGATTTAATCAGGCTGGGGCGCCGTACCGCTTTTTGAGCAGGCTGTATTCCTTTGGCATACTGTGGTTTTTTATTGCCTTGTCTGTTGAGTCTTCTGTCATGCCGATAAAAGACGTAATAAATGAATACCGGCTGTATTATCCATCGGCAGGGTTTTTTATCGCTGTGATGTCCGCAACTGCGTGGACAGTGGAAAAAAGGGGAAGACAGGCGAAGATATACGTATTTTCGGTATTGCCGGTAATAGTTATCTTGTTCTCGGTAATGACCCTTCTGAGAAACGATGTCTGGGCTGACAGGCTGAGGCTATGGGAAGATACGGTGAGGAAAAGCCCTGGCAAGGCCCGTCCTCATTATAATTTAGGGTACGACTACTACAGATACAAGCGTTTTAGGGATGCCGAAAGAGAATATCTGATAGCAACAACTCTGAAGCCAGATTATGCCGACGCTTACAACAACCTTGGAGACATCTATGCCTCGCAAGGACGCATGAATGAGGCGCTTAATGCGTTTAAGAAAGCTGTTCAATATAGTCCAGGCTTTGCCGTTGCATACAACAATCTGGGTACGATTTATGATGAAAGAGGGCAGTATGAAGAGGCAGTCATGCACTATCAAACTGCCACAAAATTGAAGCCCGACTATATCAACTCCCGCCTGAACCTTGGAAATCTCCTCACAAAAATTAAGAAATATCAAGAGGCGGCCTCGGAGTTTCAACAAGTGCTAAACTATCAACCTTTTAATGACGAGGCAATTGCAGGGCTCAAGAAATTGCAGGACGCTCACAAATAGATTATGGAAACGCCAGAAACAAAAAAAACAACACCTCTACTGAGACAGCCAATCGTTCATCTGACGATAATAGCGGTAGTTTGCATAATAGTATATAGCAATTCCTTTAAAGCACCGTTCATGTTCGATGATTACACCAATATCATTGAAAAGAGTGAGATCAGCGATATTTGGCAAAACAAGAATAACTACTCAATAATAGGTCCAAAAGCAAACCGCCGTTTTGTGGCTATGATGTCCTTTGCCTTGAACTACAAGCTCCACGGTATGGATGTCTGGGGCTTTCACGCCTTTAACCTGATTGTACACGTATTAAGTGCCATGCTCGTATACTGGCTCATAACGCTAATATTTCGTACGCCTTTCTTTAAAGCATATCTCCCCACCTTCGGCAACGACATAACAGCGCTTTTCACCGCCCTGTTATTTGCCGTCCATCCGGTTCACACGTCTGCCGTAACGTATATTGTGCAGCGTTATACATCGCTTGCCACATTGTTTTGTCTGATTTCACTCGTTGCATATGTACAGTCAAGATTTGCAGGTTCAAGGGCAGGAAGATATATGTTTTATATTTTATCTTTATTTTCAATTTCCCTTGCCATGAAAACAAAGGAAATTTCCATTACACTCCCTGTAATTATAGTTATGACCGAGCTTCTGTTTTTTGAGGGGAATTTGCTGAAAAGAATACGGTATCTGCTTCCATCGGTGTTAATGATCTTAAATATACCGGTATCTCTAATTATTACAAAGTCTTCTAATTCAGCCGTAATAAACGCCAACATAGTAGAGCCAAATACCGTCTATTCGACTTTTATAGTAAGCGCTACCGGTCTGACTCCGTTTGAGTATCTGCTCACTCAGTTCCGCGTAATAATAACGTATTTGAGGCTGTTATTTGTCCCCGTAGGGCTCAATCTCGATTACGACTACCCTGTGTTTAGGAGTTTTTTCATGCCTGAAGTCATATTGTCTTTTTTAGTTATTTCGTCGATTTTAGCCTCGGCCTTATATATGTTATATCGCTCTGCGGCTATGACAAACGAAAATCATGGCAGGTACGCAGCCAGACTCTACGCTTTTGGCATACTTTGGTTTTTTACCGCTTTGTCGGTCGAATCATCTGTTATACCCATAAATGACGTAATAAACGAATACAGGTTGTATTATCCCTCGGTAGGATTTTTTATCGCTATTATGTCTGTCGTCGTGTGGGTGGTCGAAAATAAGGGAAAGCGTGAGAAAGTATATGCAGTTACACTATTCGCTGGAATAATTGTCACACTATCGATGATGACCCTGTTAAGAAACGAGGTTTGGGCCGACAGGATAAGGCTATGGGAGGATACTGCAAGAAAAAGCCCTAACAAAGCCCGGCCTCATCATAATCTAGGATATGATTATATAATCCGTGGACGCATTGCCGACGCCGAAAGGGAATATAAAAGAGCGACAATCCTTGATCCCAAATTATTTCAAGCATATAATGACCTTGGAAACATCTATGCCTCACAAGGACGCATGGATGAGGCGCTTAATGCGTTTAAGAAGGCGGTTCAATATAACCCAGACTTTGCAGTTGCACATAACAATCTGGGTACGATTTATGATGAGCGGGGGCAGCTTGAAAATGCAGCCGCACACTATCGAACTGCTATAAAATTGCAGCCCGACTATATTGACGCCCATCTGAACCTCGGAAATCTCATGATAAAGGCAAATCAGCTTAACGATGCGGTCATTGAATTTCAGTCTGTGTTAAAGTATGCCCCCTACAATGATGAGGCATCAGACAAGCTAAGGGCATTAAGAGGCACTCGAAAATAGATTAATTCAGCCCTCATCCCGTTGTCAGCTTCTCTGTTGACGCTTGTATTTCGGTTAGTCGTACAGTGCATACACTGATGGTTATGCCAGTGTTTCAGGCTGATGATGCAGGGCAAACGCGCTATATGCGTTTTGTTGTTATTTAAGAGTCAGGTTAATGCAAAATGTATCATTCAAATGTGCTAAATCTGTCATTCCCGCTTTCCAGACTGTGTCATAATAGCACCCCCCTTTCTTTTGAGGGGTGGGCGTAGCGGCTAGGCAGCTGGGGTATTTTAAAATA
>LNQR01000103.1 GCA_001541255.1 Candidatus Magnetominusculus xianensis | reverse complement strand
TGCACATACTCTCCTAAAAAATATAGGTGTAAGATTTCTTGCTATCTTACACCGAGGACAATACGAACTGATTTTTGTCACTTGCTATAATTCTGTGGAGAAATTAGAGGAGTTCAAGAATCTTATTAAGAAAGCCGGGTCAGTGGATGAGCTAAAGGGGTTTTTGGGGAAGATTGTTTAGTCCTCAAGCACAGATTCTGTCTCAATCTTTGTTCCTGTGGAATTCTAATCGGCGCCCTGCCCCCCAAGCACAACAGAGGCGTTGACGCCTCCAAAGCCAAAACTGTTTGTGATTCCTGAACGAATGCTGTCGATTTTCAGCTCTTTTGTGATAACGTTCAAGCTGCACGCGGGGTCGATTGCCTGAATATTTATCGTCGGAGGAATAAGTCCCGTGTATATTGACATTGCTGCTGCGGCAGTCTCAAAAGCGGCTGAGGCGCTGAGCATGTGACCAGTCATTGATTTATTCGCCGTTACCGGCAGCCTCATCACGTTACCCTTAAACGCCTTGTGGATGGCCTCAGACTCTACCGCATCCCCAAGGGCTGTTGAGGTCGCGTGGGCGCTGATGAATGTCACATCTTCTGGGCTGAGGGCGGCCTCTGTGAGGGCGTTAACAATGGCGGCGGCCTGCATTGTGCTGTCTGGCCTAACCATGTCCATGCCATCAGAGGTGTTACCATAGCCTAAGACCTCTGCATATATGCGCGCCCCTCGCTTGAGCGCTGAGCTGCATTCTTCCATCACCACAACACAGGCACCTTCTGCAAGGACAAACCCGTCACGCCCCACACAAAACGGTCTCGACGCTGCTGCCTGTGATAAAGTCTTTGACAACGCACCGCTTGCACTATAGCCCTCTATGCTGAGTTTGCAAAGCGGTGCCTCCGCCCCTCCGGCAAGTGCCCCCTCTGCGTACCCGTGTTTTATCAGCCTGAATGCCTCTCCAATGGCATTTGCCCCCGACGTGCAGGCGTTTGATATGCCAAGCGTGTGACCGCGAAGCCCAAACTTCTGCGATATGTACGAGGCAGCCATTGATGCCGTAGTTGTCGGCATCAGATATGCCGATACCTTTCGTCGATTATCTTTGCGGGAGTATAGGCTTGCCGCCGCTGCGTTTATCATTGATATCCCAGCCCTGCTTGTCCCTATTATTGAGGCAAATCCCTCCGGTTTTGTGCTGGCTGCGTCGTCAAGCGCCATTGCCGCTGCCGCCACTGCATAGTGGACAAACGGGTCAAGGCGGTTTTGTTCCCGGATGCTTAAAAATTGCCCTGCGTCAAATCCCATTAATTGCCCAGCAAGCGTAATGCCGCCACAGCTCAGGTGTTCGGGCAGCGTACTTATCCCGCTTCTGCCAGCGATGAGACCCGCCCATGAATCACTAAAACTATTTCCAAGCGGTGTTACCGCCCCTATGCCAGTGATAACTACACGATTCATAAACACCTCGGATCAGGTGCGTCAAGCCTTCCGGTAATTGCATATGACACGGCAGGACATCCGCCCCGGCATTGGTTATTGAGCGCACAGTGCAGACACGCACTGCCGGTAAACGACCTGAAGAAATCCAATACAGGACTTTCCCATATCAACTGAAAGTCATCGGTAAATATATTACCAAGCCTGAATTTCCGGCTGCGAAAAAACAGATTGCACGGGTATACATCACCATTTGGCAGCACAGCCGCCTTCGTAGTCCCAGCCGGGCATCTCACGCCCTCAAGCTCAGGATAGACCTCTGTGTCGGGTAAAAAACCACCGCAGTACACACCATCAACTCCATTGTTTGACTGTTTTAATGTGTTCAGTTTCTCATAGTATTCATAAAACGGCAGTGTCTCTCTCAGGTCTGCCTGAGACATAGCGTCTCTGAAGATTAAATAATAGTTAATCCCCGGCTGCCCGATATACTTAGCCGCCGCCTCTGGCACCGGAGATGCCTTATTTGATGCAACGCTCTTTACATAGGGCTTGTGCTCCATAATGAAATCATCAAGCGCCTCAGGGATTTTGTCATTGACAGATACTCCGATTTTTACGTTTGAGCCAGAGGCGCTACTTGATATACACCTCAGCATATTAATGTTCGAGCCGTTAGTGCTGATTGTGGCAGAGAGATTATTGTCATTTATTATGGCGGCGAACTCGGCGATATTTGGATGTAGTGTCGGCTCTCCACCAAGTATATCAATGCTTTCTACGCCGATTTGTCTTAGTACGCTAATAAGTGATGAGAAATCGCTGGGGCTTATCATGCCAGATTCGCTTAGTCCGCGGTTAAAGCAGAAATCGCAGCTGTAGTTGCATGTCAGGTTGGGATAGAGCTGTACGCCTCGTGGATGTGCAGAATCAGGCATCCTCGATGACATCATCTATCCATGTCAGGGCTGCAGCAACCGCTGGAAATCCCACAACGCTGGTGAGCAGGATGGCAGCGTGCCTGAGCTGTTCCGGTGTTGCGCCGTGTGACAGCGCCCTGCGCGTGTGGCTGTGGACTGAACCTTCTGAACGTATTGCAACTGCGGCGGCAAGCTGTATCAGTTCTGCTGTCATGGCGTCAATCGGGCCTGCTGCCTTTGCCGCTTTGCCCAATGTCTCAACGGCCTCAAGCAGGCTGCCGTGTCTTTCTTTTAATTTTGCATAATGCGCCGGTATCTTTTTCATCATGTCTCCCCTGGTATTGTTTTATTTAATTTCGTATTCCTTTTTAATGGCATCCTCGTTATACCCTACGATTACCACCCTGCCTCCATCAACTACTATTGTCGGGAATGTCTCACGCGGGTTATATTTCTTGACTTCCAGGAGCAGCTTATCCCGCGATTCTATGTCCAGCGTGTCCAGCTCTGCAAGAATGAATTCAATGTTATGTGTTGTAAGCAGCTCCTTTACCTTCTTACATGAAGGACAGGTACTCAGGGCAAATATTACAGTATTTTTTTCGTTCATGGTTTCTCCTGTTTATATTATCAGCCTTTTGGCGGCCTCGTATACATCTTTTAATGCAGTGGGATGTTCACGTATCGCCCCTATTGCGTCTACCTTTGTAAAATAAATGGTCTCGTGTTTCGGGACGCTGATAGTCCTGAAAAAGGCCGTTGCCGTTGCCCCGCCGCTTTTAAAACCAATCTCTTTATCCATGCCCCCTACCATCAGAAGAAGTCCTTTTCTGTGCCCCTGCGGTATTGGGCGGCCAAGCAGATATTTTTCACACCAAAGCGCCTGACACCTGTCTATTAAACCCTTAATCTGTGCCGTCAGACCGAAAAAAAATATCGGAGACGCTACAATAAACCTGTCTGATGTGTATATTGCCCTGTACACGTCTTGCATGTCGTCTTCTATGACGCACTTTCCTGTGTCATCGCAGCCGCCGCAGTTGCTGCACGGGGCTATATCCATGCCGTGAGGACGAAAGAAGTCCACAGGGCAGCCCTCTTCTTTGACTGCCCTGATGGCCTCATTTAACAATATCTCAGTGTTGCCGTTTACTCTCGGGCTGCCGAGAATGGCGGTAATTTTCATAGTATTTCAGCTATCCCTGTAATACCATAGGCTCACCGCAGCATACCAACTCGCCGCCGCCCACCTTTGTCACTACTACCTCATTTCCACATATATCACACTTGTACTTTTCGCCCTCTTTCTTAACTCCCATGTTTTTATCCCTCCAATACCGTTTTTACTTAAGGGCTTCGGCGACCTTGCCAACGAGATCGGCACCCGGCTTGAGGGTCTTGTCCCCTTCAGCCTTCCATTTCGCCGGACAGGCCTCAGCTCCATGCTTTGACAGGTATATGTTTGCCTTTACTTTTCTCAAAAGCTCGTCCATGTTCCTGCCGAGATTGTAGAAATTTATTTCTGCATTCAGGAGCGTCCCGTCGGGGCTTATAATAAAAGAACCCCTGAGGTCAAGACCGGAGCATTCGTCATATACACCGAACAGTCTTGACAGGGCTGTGTTACGGTCTGCGCCCATGGGGTATTTGACCCCTTCAAGTGACTTCTCGTCTTTGTGCCATGCCAGGTGCGTAAATTTTGTATCTGTGCTAACTGTAATAACCTCTGCACCGCACTTTTTAAAGTCGTCATACAACCCGGCAAGGGCTGAAAACTCAGTTGCGCAGACAAACGTAAAATCTGCTGGATAAAACACGAGGACAGTCCACTTGCCCTCATTTTTCAGGGCTTCAAGCGATATTTCCCCAAAATCCTTCTTCACAGGGTCATATATGTCTATCTTAAAATCAGGAACCTTCTGTCCAACTTTTAACCCGCAACACACATCATCATAATCTAACTCATCACACATGTTCTCTCTCCTCCTGTATAATTTTGATTAAACGCACGAGCATCCTTACTCAGTTATAGTAATCTGCTTTACGGCCTCCCACTGCCCGTGTAGATTACATCTTTCGACAACCCTTATTGTAGATGTGCGGTGCTTTCCGCTCTTGACGAGGGTTACCGTTACGTCAGGAAGGGTAGTCACAGGCGTCAAGTCAATTCTCACCTTAAAGTTCTCTCCCGAAAACACCTCTATCCACTGAACGCTGTGGGCTTCCTGCATCACATGTGGGATTTCTCCAACCTTAATATTTACCTTAAAAGGCTCCCCTGCCTTTACCGTATCAGGGCAGTCAATAACAGGCATATGCTTTTTCTCTGTCTCTGTTAGATTGCCGGGCTCAGCCGGTTTATTCATACCACAGAACAAACTCTTTTCTGACATTTTAGCACCTCCTGATTAATTTTACTATCTCAAGCCTATACTGGCTCAAATGCTTCTTTGGGGGCGTTACACACCGGGCACGTGTAATCGTCATGCAGGTCGTTAAACGGTGTTCCTTCTTTTGATTCATCATAAATCCACCCACATACAGTGCATCTGTGCATTATTTTTCCTCCTTACCCACACAATTTACACATCTTTGTCGATGTGCCTGCAAATTTTTTCTGATAGTCCTTCACCTGCTGCGCAAAGTTGCGACCAAATTCATAGCACTTTTTCTCGTCGTCCGGCTTCAGCCTGTACTGCACCGCAACGCCGGGCTCGACTATCGGCATTTTCATTTTGTTAAACATCTCATAGAGCCACTTCACTGCACCTCCGCCCCAGCCGTAGCTGCCGAAGGCGGCCATCAGACGCTCCTTCGGACGCAGTCCCATCAGATGTACCATAAACTCTGCTATCGAGGGAAACACCTCATTGTTTAATGTCGGAGAACCTATCAGACAGCCCCTTGATTTCCAGAACTCCTTTATTGCAACACTCATTGGCGTAGAGCGAAGTTTTATCACCTTGCAGTCAACCCCCTCCTCCCGTATACCTCTCATTATGGGAAGGGTCATCTGTTCAGTGCTGTGCCACATGGTGTCGTATATTATAACAATCCTCTCCTTAGCCTGATTGTCTGCCATGTCTATGTACATCCCAAACGCAAGATCAGGTTTTTTCCTCCATATAATGCCATGGTCGGGGGCTATCATGTCTATTTCGATACCCATTTTCTGGATTTCGTTTATTTTAGTCTTTATAAGCGTACCAAAGGGCATCAGGATATTGGCATAGTAGTCCAGTGTTGCGTCCTCAAGTTCAGTTAACGACGCACAGTCGATGAACTCATCATCAAAACGTGCCGCTGTGGCGATATGCTGACCGAAGGCGTCCTGCGACAACAGGAGCTTTGCACCATCAACATATGTCATCATCGAATCCGGCCAGTGTATCATAGGGGTCTCTATGAATTTTAGCTTGTACTTTCCTGTTTTTATCTCGTCTCCAGTCTTGACGGTCTTGATATTCCACTTTGAAATATCAAAAAATCTATCCATTCCGGCCTTGCCCCTTTGGGTGATGTAAATGGTAACATCGTGCGGGACTATTTCCATAATCCTCTCAAGGGCGCCCATGTGGTCATTCTCAATGTGGTTGATTACTATGTTCTTAATCTTAGACGGGTCAACTACGCTCTTTATATTGGCTATGCCAACCTCGAGGAAGTCGTGTTTTACTGTGTCAACTAATGTTATCTCATCGTCTAAGATCAGATAATTATTGTACGTCGTCCCGCTTGGGGTTACGTAACCGTGAAAATCCCTAACTGCCCAATCAACAACACCTACCCAGTAGATATCCGGCTTGATCTCTATGACATTCATCCTTTATTTACCACCTTGTTGTATTTTAACTCACTCGCTTTACGTACATATTGCAGCCTCTGCAGAGTGCTTCGTCCTCGTCGCTCCACATCTCAAGTTCTGCCCCGCACGACGAACACGTTACCACATCCGGGACGGCTGACCTGATTACGGCACACGCTGGTTTTTCCTTAAACTGTGACCCGCTCATGTGCCTTCCTCCAGCCCTGGCTCTTAAGGCGCTCCATGCGCGTGTTTGCCCATGACTTTATCTCCTGCAAGTACTGCTTCGGATTGACCTTGGCTTTTGATACGATTTCCTCTTTCTCCCGAATGCTGTCTACATGGTCGTTCGGGTAGATACCACGCCAGGAACAGTAGTCCTCGTCGAATATTACCTCTGGAGAGAGGTTTCTCAAATGTTCGGCTGGCAGGTTCTTTGCCATCAGGCGCGCTATGTCCATTTCGTATTCTAAAACCCAGTTGTTGTCGCGAATCATTGTATCAGGATTGAATGCAACACCCTTGCTGCACTCAGGGCAGTACAGCCCCATCAATGTCTCCGGCGGTAGTATCTCATTTCTGAAATTTATGCTGACTTCCTGCGCCCCGCAGCTGCATTTAAATGTATGATCCATGCACATAACCGTGACCCTCCTTATGATAAAAGGGGTACCGCTGATGGGTACCTGTTTTTAAAGCATAGGGGAAAACCTTGCCTTCCCCACCCCGCAAAGTGGACACACCCAGTCTTCTGGCAGCTCCCCAAAGGGTACACCCTTGGGGATGCCTTGCTTCTTGTCCCCTTTGGCGGGATTATATATATAGCCACAAAGCCCACATACGTACTCTCTGTGAGCCTCTCTCTCCTCTTTTTCTTCTGTGTCGGGCATGGCAAATTTCTCAACCTCTCTTATTTATATTACAGCGCTGGTTACTCTTCTTTTTTCATTGTAGCCTTTTCTCCACACTTAGGACACTTCTGAGGCTTACATCTACCTTCTTTTTCTGCTCCGCATTTCTCACACTTAAATACTGCCACTTTTCTGCACCTCCTTTACTATCTGGCTTTACCAGTGGGCCCTATTTAACTGGCGGCACACACCAGAACCACAAATACATGCTGTATAATTTAGATTTGTACATCTGCAAGCTGCTACTTATAATTTTACCAGTAACCAAAGTCCCACGTCAAGTGCCGAAATCAATTAACACAGACCAGAAATTAAATAATTCTACTGTAAATATTTTGCCGTTTCAAGTATTTTTTTATTTATGTCCCGCTCTTAGGCAATAGTTGCATTATTCCTTTTACCTCAAGTCCGGTAAATGCCCGCCCCTTTATTACGGCTGCGTTCATTGTGTTTACGCTGCTGCCGCACTGTAGTTTGTATGTGTATATTTCTACGGGTACGCCTTCTGTCCTGCTGGTAGATATGGTGTCGTCTCCAGTTTTGTCATATGTTATGCCGCATGTGCCGGGTGGGTATTGCCTGAGCAGATTGTCTTTCAGGGTGTCTGGGGAATAACCATAGTCCATCGCATGAAAATCAGCAAACCAGTTCCTGTACACAACGCGTCCTGTGAAGAGTTCTGAAAACTCCTTACTAAGCTGACCGTCTCTGTCATATGAGAAAAAATCAGGGAGCAGATATATTGTTTTCCCGCTCTGCAGACTTGATAAAACGCCGCGTGCATATTCACTGGCCTGGGCTTCAGACGGGTTGAGCGGGTGAATACCACACTGCAGGCCCATGAAATACGGTACGAACACACAGTTGTCCATCCCTAAGACCATCGCATTATCTTTTGCAATATCAGCGTTTTTGAAGAAATCAGCAACCGGATTATATCTGGTGTGAAACACAAGGGCAGGATAGACGCTCATAAACAATACAATTGAAACAATAATTGATGCACCATAGACTAATGCGTTTGACAGGGGTTCTTTTATGTTGTATCTTTTTAATATCTCATCAAGCGCCGCTGCCATAATCGGAAAAGACATAACCCCCTGCCACAGGAAGTGCCTGTACTTTACCACGGTGATATTACAGTAGAAATCAGAAATCGCCAAAAACTGAACGGCAAATGCAAGGTATATGAGCTTTTTCGCCCTGTCCTTCACCAAAAAAGGCGCTGCAAGGCCGATAAACTGACAAATAAACAGGAAACTTCCAACACCGTATCTCCAAAAAGAAACCCCCATAGGGAAAAGCTCTGAAAACACACCAAGAAATTGCCCGTCATACGGGGACTTGGTCTTGCGAATCAGACCTATAAAGTGCGAGCTGTCTATGATGAATGATACGGCAAGGGCAGCGCCCATGATTATTCCAACTTTAAGCAGCCCCTTTTTGAGATTAGCTGTTTTAAATATATCAGTCCAGCTGTTTTTAATATCGGCCATATTGACATATATGTAAAAAGCGAAAAATGGCAGAAACAGCGTTATCGTATCCTTAGAAAGTATCGCAAGCCCCAGCACCACCCCGGAGATATACTTACAGTACGAGGGACGCCCTCTGCCTGAAAGCCACAGGGCGGCAGACAAGTACATAAGACCGATGAAATCCTCCTTGAGATGTGTAATGGTCATCAGGGCAGCAGGGGTTATAAATAAAAAAAGCGTCGAGACGAAGGCCGCCCTAAATCCCGCAAGTTCCTTTATCCACATATAATAAAAAAACAGACCGAACAGGGCGCTCAGTGCCATGGTTACCGGCAGTGTTAGTTTCCCTATTAATATGCTCAGGGGAACAAGCGTATAGCCGGTGGCGCACCGTGCATCGAAAAAACACTGGAGCTTTGAGGTATCTTTAAACGTATCCACGGTCTTCATATACAGCACCGTGTCATAGTGGTATGGCTCTTTAAGCGTAAACATAAAAAGGACAACGGCAAAGCAGAGAAACAACACTGCAACAGCGGCGCGCTCTACTGTTGGATTTACGTGGGCAGGATTTAGGGCGGTGGGCACAGCGTTATTTATTGCTTTAACTTTTTTCATAAAGACGCAGTTAGAGCGCCACCCTGTCAAGTGTCCTGTACTGAATGGCCTCTGAGATATGTCGCGGCATGATGGCGTCAGAGGCGTCGAGGTCAGCTATTGTCCTTGAGACTTTTAATATCCTTGAGTATGCGCGGGCAGAAAGACCAAGCCGTTCCATTGCAAGGTCAAAGATGCGCTGGGCATCGGGCGTCAGAGTACAGTATTTTTTGATATGCCGTGTCTTCATCTGGCCGTTAGAGTAAATCTTATCTTGTTGTTTGAATCGTTCGGTCTGGCGGTCTCTGGCCTTGTTGACGCGCTCCCTGATTTGTGCTGATGACTCGCCGCATGTAGCGGCTGAGAGTTCCTTGTACGGCACATTGGGGACATCAACATGTATATCGATACGGTCAAGCAGAGGGCCGGAAACACGGCTTCTGTATCTGTGAATATGTGAAGGAGAGCAGATGCAGGGGCGGCGGGTGTCGCCGGAATAACCGCAGGGGCATGGGTTCATGGCCGCTATGAGCATAAACGACGCAGGATAGTTTATAGAGGCTGCAGCCCTTGAAATAGTCACCTCGGCATTTTCGATAGGCTGCCTCAGGACTTCAAGGACGTTTCGTTTGAACTCCGGCAGCTCATCAAGAAACAGGACGCCATTGTGTGACAGGGAGACCTCACCGGGCCTGGGC
Source organism: Candidatus Magnetominusculus xianensis (assembly GCA_001541255.1). Lineage (GTDB taxonomy): Bacteria > Nitrospirota > Thermodesulfovibrionia > Thermodesulfovibrionales > Magnetobacteriaceae > Magnetominusculus > Magnetominusculus xianensis. The sequence goes on along the minus strand of LNQR01000103.1, from coordinate 40,237 downwards.
ATCTGCCCGCCGCCTATCAGGGCGATGTCCGATATGGTGTGATGCGGGGACCTGAACGGGCGTTTCGCAAGTATGGGTACATCGGTTTTGAGGAATCCCGCAACGCTGTGTATAGAGGTTGTCTCGATGGCCTCGTCGAATGTCATTGGAGGCAAAATAGAGGCCGTGCGTTTTGCAAGCATGGTCTTACCGGCGCCGGGCGGGCCTATCATTAGAATATTATGACCTCCGGCAGCTGCGACTTCAAGGGCGCGCTTGGCGTGTTCCTGTCCTTTTACGTCAGTAAAATCCTCTTCATAAACTGATGACTCCGCCATGACCCTTGATACATCGGTAACACAAGGGGTGAAGGCAGAGCCGTTATTAAAAAACTCGATAACATCGGTCAGGTGCTTCAGTCCGTATATCTTTACGCCTTCGACGACAGATGCCTCGGCTGCGTTTTCATAGGGCAGGATCAGGCCGTCAAGAGATGCCCTGCTTGCCGCAATTGCCATCGAGAGGCAGCCTCTTGTGGGTTTCAGGCTTCCGTCGAGGGAGAGTTCACCGGTGATGAGGAAATCCTTCAGCTTATCCTTTGGTATAGCGCCCTCGGAGGCCAAAATTCCAACCGCCAGAGGTAAATCAAATGCGGAGCCTTCTTTTTTCAAGTCTGCCGGGGCCATGTTTACGGTTATCTGTTTAAGAGGGAATGAAAAGCCGATGTTCTTGAGAGCGGCACGAACCCTGTCCTTGCTCTCTTTGACAGTAGTATCAGGCAGCCCGACAATGGAGAAATGAGGAAGCCCCTTTGAGGCAATATCGACCTCGACCTCGACCAAATGGGCATTGACGCCTGCAATTGCAGCACTAAGCACTTTTGAAAGCATAGCAATAAAGATTATAGTAGTTCTCTATACAAAAGTGCAAGGATTGTTGGTACTGGGCCAGGGCAAACGCATTTGAAAGTTTAAGCAGAAATAGCCTATTTTTTTATTCCGACCGATGCTTTCCTGGATTCCAGCTTTCGCTGGAGAGACTACGATACGGCTTGGCAAACGTGAATTGGGGAAAAAGCAAGAAACCCTGAAGGAAACAGAAACTGCTTCCCGAATACGCAAACGAGTGGGTGGTCGTCCTTTGATTAATCATGAAGTAATTGTTAATCTTATTGCGAATACAACTACAACAGCAGGTTTTCGTATTCATGCGGAACTTGACACATCTCAGTATCCAACAGGTTTGAAGATTAGCAAAGAGCAGACGATGAAAGTTAAAATAGAACCAGCTACTTTTCATGAAAATGACTGGAACTATACTATTTATCCAAACTTAATACAAAACAGATGAGTTATTTATTTACAACTCCTAAGCTGCTAAAACGCAAGGGCTAATCAGTAAATTTCTACTGTCTTTGCTGTGACCAATTCATGTGTGCTAAAATGGTGTCATAATGAATACACGAGCTGCCGTCAGCGTATGGAGACTGATAGAGTACTCAGTAAACGACGCAAGTTTCAATATGGCGGCAGATGAGGCGGTTGCTGCTATGGTTGAGGCCGGAGTTTCCCCGCCGACCTTAAGGTTTTACGGCTGGGCAGTCCCTTCGGTTACAATAGGGGCATTTCAACGTATCGGGACAATAAATACAGAGGCGTGCAGGGCTATGAATTGCCCAGTTGTACGGCGGCCTACCGGAGGGCGCGCAATCGTCCACGACGACGAGCTGACGTTTAGTTTTTCAACCGGCACACACACTGCCCCTTTTTCAGAGAGCGTGCTTGACAATTACAAGGCTATAGGGTCGGCATTCTTTCTGGCATTTAAACGCCTCGGACTAAGCTGCGAGATGACTCAACGGCGGCTGCGGCGTTCAGAGGCCAGCCCCTCAACTGGCAACCCCATGTGTTTCTCAGCAGCATCGTACAGTGAGATAACCATAAGTGGAAGAAAAATCCTCGGTGCAGCTCAAAAGATATATCCTCAAAAGGTATGCAAGGGTGCGCTGCTTGAGCAAGGCTCCATTCCACTTTCAGTAAACCACGCAATGCTTCTGACGGTATTCACAACCGGAGGAGCCGGGCTAGAGTTTTCAAATAGTTTGGACGGAGGTCTTGCTGGCCTCAGAGAGTTTGACAAATCTATAACGCTGTCATCGGTTGCCACCGCCGTTGTTGATGCCTTCGGGGATGTCTTTAGCGTGTGCCTTCAATCCGGTCATCTGTCAGAGGAGGAATTGTCACTGGCTGTGGAGCTGCAAAAGAAGTATCAGTCGCAGCAGTGGACGTTTCGTAAGTAGCGGCAATGTCCTGTAATATGCTGCTCAAAAGTCAAGACATTTTTTCACTGAAAATCACTGGCGTTTGACACATTCTGTTAGAAAGAGCTATACTTTAATCACTTTACCATCTCAACAAAAGACGGCACAATAATTCGGGATAAGATAATCTAATGTTGAACAACATACGCAAGAAAGCATTAAAATCTATTGATATAATAAGGTATTTAGAGAGGCTGAGCATAACTCAACGTGCGATGGGTTTTGTTGTCATATCTTTAGCGCTGCTCTTGTGGACAAACTTTTCAAATATTCCCCAGCTAGCGCAAATGGCCGAAAGCGCGCGAGTGCTTTATGATCACCCCCATACCGTTACCAACGCTATAAAAGACGCTAAGATACTAGCATTGCTTCACAGACGCATTGTACGCGAGTATGTAATTGAAACAAACACTGAAGCACGCGAGCAACTCCTGAAGAATAAACAGGAAAACGAAGACAGGTTTAACAACTATATGAAACTGGCTAAGGAGCGTTATTTAGGCGATAAGACACAAGTCGAGGAGGCAATAAACCTATACCGCCAGTTGTTGACATATGTTCAGGTAGAAATAGATGCCGCAAAGCAAGGCAATACCCAGGAGGCATTAGAGCATATGCGTGACTCACATCCAGGCAATCCGTGGCCTCTGCTGTTAAAAACAATGGACCAAATCGTTGATTTTGCTGAAGGCAGGGCAAAAGAAACATATAAAGCATCTCAGGCAATCTATGAGACTGAGCTGATACACGTATTTATTTATGCCGTATTCAGTGTAATTATCCTCATTCTGATTTCATACATATTTGTCCGTTTGCTGTTGCGCCCATTGAGTGTCTTTCGAGACAATATTGTTGAGCTTTCAGAGGGGAATTTTACCGGTACGATAGCCTTTAAATCTGACAAAAATGAATTCGGACAACTGAGCCGTGCCCTCGATACGCTAAGGCAAGTCGCTGTCAGGGAGGCAAACGACACATTTATCAAGAAACAAACAGCCGATATTGCCAGGGTTTTGCAGAGGTGTGTGTCTTTTTCAGACTTTGGCAATGAGCTGACCTCTAAAATAGCCCCCACTATGAGGTTGATATACGGGGCTTTTTACTATGTTAAGCAGGGCATGTTAATAAGGACTGGCGGTTATGCCTGTGATGACTCATCTAACTACAGCCAATTCGTCTTTGGACAGGGGCTTGTCGGGCAGGCGGCCAGCAATAAAACCCCTCTGTCGATTAAACTCTCTTCACAGGGGCACATAGGTACCGGCTGCGGTTTGGGTACAATTGCCATTAACGCAGTATACATAGTGCCAGTTGTGCATAACGATGAAGTCCTTGCAGTGCTTGAAATGGCAACGACAGAAGAGGAATTTACAGATAATCAAAGGGCATTCATCGATGCACTGATTCCGGTTATTGCCATGAATACAGAAATCCTCTCTGGAACAATCGAGACACAACAACTGCTTCAAAACTCTCAGGCACAGACCCTCGCACTTGCCGCCTCCGAACAACAACTTATCTCACGGCATGATGAACTTGAGGAAAATAACAAACGCCTTGCCGAACAGACACGCCTTATGGAGGAACAAGCTGAAGCGTTGGCTGCCCAAAAAGAGGCCCTCATACAGCAGCGCACTGAGCTTCAGGAAAGCAGAACTGCCCTCCTGCATGTCGAACAACGCAGCCAACTTATTCTGAATTCCGTTGAAGACGGCATTATAGGGCTGGATACTGATGGGGTAACAACCTTCATAAACAACAGCGGGGCTGCTATGCTGGGCTATAGCGTGGAGGAACTGACAGGCTGCCCTACGATTCACTATGTGTTTCCAGACGGGTCAGAATTCCCGCAGGAACAATGCCCGATGTTTATGACAGGCAAGGACGGTCAAGCACGAACCGTCACTAACGAAGTCCTTTGGAGAAAAAATAAGACAGCTTTCCCTGTTGAATATACGGCAACGCCGACATATAAAAACGGCACAATTGTTGGAACAGTAGTGGTGTTTCGCAATATCACATTACGACAAACAGGCACATTGAACAAGTTACAATAATGTACGCCAATTAAGATTGGTACAAATATGAAATTGAGAAAATATTTTGAAAACGTGCCAGTGTCCCAGCGCATGACGGCATTCACCAGCGCTGTAATAGTTATGCTTATCTTAACGGGTTTTTCTGACTATCCACGTCTTTGCGCGCTGTTAGGGGTGTCTATACTTATACTGTTATCATATTTATTTACCGGTTCGATCACCAGACCGTTAAAGCTATTTCAGGAGAGTATCGTTGAGCTGTCAAAAGGCAAAATAAACAGTGAGATTCCGTTACAGTCACTGGAAAATGAATTCGGTGAGGTAGCTCGTTCACTTGAGGCGCTGAGACAGTTTGCTGTAGAGGAAGCAAAGAAAACATGGATGAACGAACATGTTACAGAGATTGCCCATGCTATTCAGAGGTGTGCCACGTTTGCCGATTTCGGAGGCGAGCTGACATCGAAGCTCGCACCAATTATGGGGCTTATATATGGGGCATATTACGTGAGCGATTCTAACTGCAAAGAGCTTCAGTGGGTCGGGGGCTATGCCTGTGGCGACACATGCACAATACGCAATTACAAATGGGGAGAGGGGATAATTGGTCAGGCTGCCAGTGACAGGAGGGCCATGAACTTATTGTTTGAAACATCAGACACCATCATATCAACCCAGATCGGGCCGGGGGCACTGAATGTCTCTGCCATAGCAGTTGTCCCGGTGATTCACCGCGATGAGGTGATTGCGGTTATTGAGCTTGGGACGATGGGGGCATTTGTTGAGGAGCAGATGATGTTTCTTGATAGTCTGCTCCCGATTGTGGCAATGAATATGGAGATTCTGTCTGCCGGTATTGAAACTCAGCAGTTGCTTCAAAAAACGCAGGCACAGGCACAGGCACTGAGCGTATCTGAACAGCAGCTCATGGCGCGTAAGGACGAACTCGAAGAAAGCAGGGCAGTACTTGCTCAAATAGAGGAACGAAGCCGTCTTATATTGTCTTCGATAAAAGATGGGATATGCCTGCTTGACAGCCAGGGGATAATACTGTATGCCAATAACGCCAGCGCAGCGATGCTGGGTTACACCGAAGAGGAACTCATTGGTGAACAAATGCACGCAGCAATCCACTATGCCCACATAGACAGCACTCCATATGCAAGGACTGAATGCCACATACACATGACAACAAGAGACGGCACAAGCCGCAGCATTTCGGACGAAGTCCTGTGGCGCAAGGATGGCAGCTATTTTCACGTCGAATATACCACGACGCCAATTCATAAAGGTGACACACTTGTTGGTATAGTGGTAGTATTTCGCGATATTACAGAGCGCATCAGGGGTGAGATGGCGGTAAAAAAGGCGAATTTTCTGGCCGATACAGCGCTGCAACTGTCGAAGTCCGGTTACTGGCACGTCCCTCTTGACGGCTCCGGCTGGTATAATTTATCTGAGCGCGCAGTTGCAATCTTTGGAGACATCCCTAATTCTGACTATCGTTACCGCCTCAAAGAGGATTGGCTTGTCCATGTCGAAGAGGGGGATGAGGCAGCGGCAAAGTCTACATTAGAGAACTTCAACGATGCCGTTGCCGGAAATATCCCTGTTTTTGACAGCACCTATGCCTATAAGCGTCCGATTGACGGGCGTGTGGTCTGGATACGCGATGTAGGTATCGTCAAAAAAAACGCACAGGGCAAGCCGACCGACATGTATGGTGTTAATCAGGATGTTACAGATTTCATCAACGCTCAGGAAGAAATACGGCGGGCAAAAGAAATCGCCGAGGAGGCGACTAAGATGAAGTCTGACTTTCTTGCCAACATGAGCCACGAGATTCGCACCCCAATGAATGCCATCATCGGCATGACCCGTTTGGCCCTGCAGACAGAGCTGAACTCTAAACAGCGAAACTATATGGAGAAGGTTGACGCTGCGGCAAAGAATCTGCTTGGCATCATTAACGATATCCTGGATTTCTCCAAGATTGAAGCCGGAAAACTGCAGTTCGAGCAAAGCAGCTTCTACCTGGAGGATGTGCTAGAACATATTGCCGACCTGTCAACCATAAAGACACAGGAGAAATCCCTTGAATTCCTGTTCAACATAGACATCGATGTCCCAACTGCCCTTGTCGGTGATTCGCTGAGGCTGGGGCAGGTGTTGATAAATCTCACAAACAATGCCATCAAGTTTACCGAAAAGGGAGAGATTATTATAAATATTTCAAAGGAGGCAGACGGCGACGAGCCCAATACTGTGCGTTTATATTTCGGCGTAACTGACACCGGCGTCGGCCTTACCCAGGAGCAGCAGAATAAGTTGTTTAAGGCATTTTCCCAGGCTGACACCTCAACGACCCGCAAGTACGGCGGCACGGGATTAGGGCTTACAATAAGCAAGCGGCTGGTTGAGATGATGGACGGACAAATCGCCGTAAAAAGTGAGCCAGGCGTTGGCAGTACTTTTTATTTCACGGCAAAGTTCGGACTACAACCCACACAAAGGCGATTGTCAGCCGCTGCTGGTGACATACATGGACTTCGGGTGCTGGTTGTTGACGACAATCCAAGCGCGCGGGAGATATTCCAATCCATGCTGACTGCCTTAAAGTTTAATGCCACAGCGGTCAAAAGCGGTACCGAGGCTATCGAGGAACTGATGAGCGCACAGCGCCAAGGTATGTCCTACCGTGTTGTGTTTATGGACTGGCGTATGCAGGGGATGGACGGCATAGAGACAATCCGCCGCATTCGTTCAGATGTTAAGCTGGCCGACATCCCAGCCTTTATCATGGCTACTGCATACAGCCGTGATGAGTTGATGCACCAGGCAAAGGATATAAAAATAGACGGTCTGCTGACAAAACCGGTAAGTCCGTCAACCATGCTTGACAGTATACTGACAGCCCTCGGCAAACAGGTTGTCAAAGACGTTAAGCGAAGCCGGAGAGACGACCATCACGAAGCCGAAAAGTCAATGCGCGGGGCATATGTACTGCTTGTCGAAGATAACGAAGTCAACCAGGAATTAGCCATTGAGATACTGCAAGACGCTGGCATGAGGGTTGATGTTGCCGTAAATGGACTTGAGTCGCTTGAAAAAGTAAAGGCCAACAAATATGACGCTGTCCTGATGGACTGCCAGATGCCCGTTATGGACGGGTTTGAGGCCACCAGAGAGATTCGTAAAGACGATAGCTTTGCCAGCCTCCCTGTCATAGCCATGACTGCAAACGCGATGGCCGGAGACAGGGAAAGGTGTATCCAGGCCGGCATGAACGACCACATTGCAAAACCCATAGATGTCGTACAGTTGTTTACTACGCTGGCGCTCTGGATAAAACCAGCAGATGCCCCTGATATCAAACAACAGCCAAAACCACATGAAGATGCCCTGCCAGATATTGTCGGCCTTGATCTTAAAACAGCCCTGCGCCGCGTAGGCGGTAACGCAACTCTGCTAAAAAAGCTGATAACACGTTTTACACAGACACAGGCCGATGTCATAGACAGGATAAATGCCGCTGCCGCACGCGCTGACTATGAGACAGCAACACGTGAGGCACACACTGTTAAGGGCTTGGCTGGTAACATAGGGGCAGATGAAGTGTTTAAGGCTGCGGCAACGGTTGAAGGGCTGCTAAAAAACACTAAGACAAACGAGCTGCCTGAGCCGTTACGGACTCTGGAGGAGGCACTAAAAGTGCAGTTAGCGAATATTTCAGAGGCAATGCCTGCACCCGTTGAGCAATCACAGACCGCCGACTCTGTGCCAATTGACACCGCTGCCCTTGCTGAAGAAATTCAGAAGTTTGCCGCAATGCTTGCCGAAGACGACCCAGGCGCTGCTGAGACAGCCGGAGGGATAATGGATAAACTAACTGCCCTTGGACATGGGGAAGCGGCAAGGCAGATAAATACCCTTATATCGGGGTTTGAATTTGAAGATGCCCTTGAGAAATTGAAAGAAGCGGCTGCCGCCATAGGGGTTGAACTATGAAGAGGTTATTGGTATATATCCTGCTGTTATTAATACTAATACTGGGGCTGTCAACGACCAGCGCCGATGCGCCTAAAAAGGGAGAAAAACTTGAATTGACCGATGAGGAGCGGACATTCATTGCAGGTAAACAGTTCCGCCTGGGGATAGACACAAACAGGGCGCCATTTGAATTTGTAGACGAACGGGGCCGTTACATGGGACTGAGCGCAGAAATTATTACAGAGCTGGCCAAACGCCTTAATATTACCATAGTTGCGCAAAAGGACATGAAGTGGAAAGACGCACTTGAGAAAACAAAGACAGGAGAGATTGACATCATCCCCAAGATAACACCATCTGATGAGAGGCGGAAGTTTTTGCTGTTCACCGAACCATATACCACCAATCCATCTGTAATCGTTACCCGTAAAAATACTACAATTAAGGGATTTGACGACCTGTATAAAATAAAAACAGGCATAGTAAAGGGCTTGATAATTGAGGCACGCCTTAAGGTTGAGCATCCCCGTTTGTCACTTGTGCAACTGCCGGATATCGAGACCGCATTGAAGGAACTCTCTACGGGCACAGTAGACGCCCTCATAGATAATCTTGGCACGGTAAGCTTTAATATAGATAAAATAGGTCTGTCCAATTTAAAGATAGCGGCATCAACCCCATACATGCATGACCTGGCAATAGGCGTCAGGAAGGACTGGCCGCTCCTTGCCTCTGCCATGAGTAAGGCGCTGCGGAGTATGAATGAGGAGGAATTACGCAAGATAAAGTACCGTTGGATATCCATCAAATATGACCCCGGCATTGACTGGAAGACAGTAGGGCCGATTGTTGGGGCATTGATAGTTATTGTGATATTTGTTTTCCTGTGGAACAGGAGATTAGTGCGTATCATGCGTGAGCGCAACAGGGTTCAGGAAGAACTTAAGGAATATACACGAAATCTTGAACTCATCTCAGCAATCAAGTCACAGATTGCTGAAATCTCATCGAGGCTGCACACTGCCGCAACGGTTGAGGAACTGGCACAAACATTTATGACAAACATTGCGCCAGTGCTAAATGCCAGCTATGGGGTGTTCTATGTATTTGACAGGAGTGAAAACCATTTCAGGCCTGCGGGTGGTTATGGTGCCTGTCCTACTGATATGAACCGTACATTTGCCCTGGGCAAGGGGCTTATCGGGCAGTGTGCAAGGGAAATGCAGCAAATATCAATCGATTCCGGTGATTCCGGTGATTCCAGTGATTCAGGTAATGCCGGAACTGACCCTCATATCACCATTTCATGCGGGGCCTTAGAACTCCGCCCACGGCATATCGCCTTATATCCGGTTAAACATATAGACAGCGTGCTTGGTGTTGTCGAGCTTGCCGCGTTGAATGATTTTAACAAGAGCCACGAACCTATTCTTAATGAACTTATCCCTGTCATAGCGATGAATCTCATAATAATTGAACGTAATCTGAACACCCGGCAGCTTATGGAACTAGCAAACCGGCAAAAAGAGCAGTATAGGGCTATTTTTGAACACTCACAGGATGCTATTATGACGCTGGCCCCGCCTGATTGGAGATTTAAGTCTGCCAATCCTGCTACTCTGAGGCTTTTCAAGGTATCCTCAGAGGAGGACTTTGTTAAGCTGGGGCCGTGGGATTTATCTCCGGAATATCAGCCTGATGGAGTACTCTCTTCGAATAAGGCACCACAGGCCATTGGAAAGGCAATGGAACAGGGATATAATTATTTCGAGTGGACACATAAGACCATTGACGGTGAGGATTTCTCCACGACTGTCACATTGACGAAAATGGGGGCCGACGGCTCTGAATTCCTTCAGGCAAACGTTAGGAATATAACTGAGGAGAAACAGGCGGCAGAGCTGATGCTGCACTCAAGACAGGAGCTTGAGAAAAAAAACAGGGAGTTTCAGGAGATGCTTCACAGCAGCCCCATAGGTATTGGCATCTCAACAGGCGGAATTTTAAGGTTTTGCAACCATACATTCACGCAGTGGACAAGCCTGTTGCCGGGAGATGTAACAGTAAAGGCATATGTCAATCCCGATGACCGCGAGCGTCTTATACAAATTATGGACCGCGATGGAATAGCCCGCAACTACGAACTGCAGATGCGTTCTACTGACGGCAATGTTGCCGATTTACTAGTCACTTATATGAAGATAAAGTATGAGGGAGAGGATGCAATTCTGGGCTGGTTTATCAATGTTAACTCAATAAGAAAAGTTTAACAAGGAATAATATATTATACAGGGCGTAAATAAAACCGATAAGGAGAACAACCATGAAAAATGTAGAAATGACTCTCGAAGGAAATATGTTAACAATTAAAGTAGATATTACTAAGGAGTTTGGGTTGTCGTCATCGGGCAAGACCATTATAATCGCCTCTACGGAAGGAAACCAGTCCGTCTCAGGGGCAGAGCAGGTGAAGATTGGACTTAATGTTTATAAAAAGAAGTAGAGACCATCATGCTAAGATGTAAAATATCGGGGGTGTAAAATATTGGGCATTCCCTCGGCGGGACAAAACACAGGCCGCCTGGGGATGAGTGCCTTACTAGGGTGCCGAATCGAAAATAAAATTGGAGCGCTACGTAACAAAATCAGCAGAAGGCATACCCAGATGGTACCCCTGCCCGTAATTCACGCCTATCTCCCCAATGATTTCCATTATTTTCTGGCTTTCAATAAACTCAGCAATGGTCTTCAGCTTTAACTTTGAACATAACGTCTGGATACTCTCAACAAACGCATAATCTCTTACGTCGCCTGTGGCCAGCTCCTTGATAAACTCGCCGTCTATTTTTAGGAAATTAACGGGAATATACTTTATATAATAAAATGACGAATACCCGCTTCCGAAATCATCGATTGCCAGATTAAACCCGTTAGATGTTATGGTTTGTATGAATTCCTGAATTTTCGATAAATCTCCAGCCGCTTCCCGCTCTGTTATCTCAATAACTATCTCAGACGGGGTCAGATTATTGGCCTTTGCCTCTTCTATTACGAACTCCAGAAACAGTTTATCTTTGAGTTCCTTGCCCGAGAGATTAATAAACATATAGTCGTGGTTATCTTTTTCTTTCTTATATCTAAACGCCTTTGAAATTATCTGCCTGTCGATTTCGAATATCTTTCCGATTCGTTCGGCCATATTAATAAATTGAAATGCCTGAATTATCTTGCCGGAACTGTCTTTTAATCTGGCAAGGACCTCATATCCTGCTATGCGTCTGCTGGGTACATCAATAATAGGCTGAAAGTATGGGATAAAACCACTATTGTCTATACCCTCCTGAAGGATATTAAACTTCTGCGTCTGCTCTTTCAAAGAGTTTTTAATCTCATTGTCTGTCGGTACAAATATCTTGTTTTTGCCGAGTTCCTTGGCCTTGTAGAGGGCTGCGTCAACTACCAGCATAAGTTCGTCACGGTTTTGACCGTGAGTTGGAAACTCAACCAGTCCTATGGATGCCTTTATCGGGATTATCTTTTTGTCCGGAGTCTCAATCTTTTTGTGTGCAAATGAATTTTTAATCTTTTCTGCTACAATTTTGCCACTGACAATATCTGTTTCGCTTAGTATGACTGCAAACTCATCACCGCCAAGCCGCGCCACAATATCACCATCTCTGAGTGAGTCATTGAGTGTGCTTGCCACTTCTTTCAAAAACAGGTCTCCAAACGGGTGACCGTAGTTATCGTTTATATACTTAAAATCGTCTAAATCCTGCATGAGCATAGAAAACTTGTACCCCTTTCTCTTAACGCGCAGGACTTCGTACTCAAGAAAGTGCTCAAACATTCTCCTGTTATACAGGCCTGTCAGCGGGTCATGTCCGGCGTAAAACTCAAGTTCGCTTATTGCCTTGGAAAGCGCTCGCGCCGAGCCGGTTACCATTGTCATGATTGAAAGCAGGGATTCTATTATATCCCTGTCTTTAGTGTCTATTTCTTTTTCATGGAACATCCCTATGCCCAGTATGCCGCCTATGCCCGGTGTATCTGTCAGGTATTCATGCGTTTTTATTAAAATATCTTTGGGGGCGTTTTCTAACTTTTCTGAGCCAAGCAGTACATCAACATATTCCATAGGGATTGTATCAAGTATGTCTGCAATTTCAAAATATCTCCGTATTTCTACCTGCAGCTTGTCCTTAATACGCCCTTTGCTGTCATCGTCTATATCTCTCATAAGAAACAAGTATGCCTCAAGCTTCTTATTCTTAGTTTCAAATATGTTGAAATACACATCAAACTGGTAAATACCATACAAATCCTTAATGATTTCCTCTGCTCGCTTTTCCCAGTTTATAACGTTCTCCCTGGAGAGGACTATCTTCATTAAAACGGCAGTCAATTTCTCAAGAATGGTCGAATCTACAGAGCTTTTCTCAAGGGCATCTACAACACGGAGTGATTTAAACAGGCTGTTTTTTATTGTCGTCTTATTCTCTACTATAGATTTGTCTAACAACCCCATCAATATCTTAAAAAATTCTACCAGCTTTACCAAATCAGAGGAAATCTCTTCGTTATCCACACATTTTTCCTTAAGTCTCTGCGTAAGGTCGCGGATTGAATATATTATGCCGTTGACCAGGAAATCTTCACGTATCAAATTCTCAAGGACATTGCCGTTTTCTCTGGATATCTGGCATCTTAGGGCATCAAAATTCAAGCCGCTGTCACTCATATCAAATCTACCCCGCACTTAAGGTCGTATATCCATTTTAAGAAATCCTCTTTTGCCTGTCCGCGAAACAAGTAACCATGCTGCGGGGCAATCACCTCGACATCGTAGGTCTCGACTTCTTTAACCCATTTCCTCAGTGCCTTGTTACATGACATGTATCTGGTATGAAAAGGCTCGATGCAGTGCAGCACAGACTGAAAATCATCGGCAAACACTGAATCATTGCTGCAGGGCAGGACAGCAGCCCCGATATCACCGCTAAACAGCACCTTAGACACAGGGTCATAGTAGTTAAAATGCCCCGGTGAGTGCAGAAAGTGGGCAGTGATTACGTTTATCTTGAAATCGTCGCCAATGATAACCTCAGTTGCACCATCGTGTATTCCGACAATATTTTCCATGTTTTTAAGCTCATAATGCGGGATGAAACGAATCCAAAGGGCTGATACATATATCCTGGCATCTGTGATTTGCTCCCAGACGTTTATACCTCCGCCAACATCAGGGTCCTGATGAGAGAGAAATATCGCCTTGATATTCTCCATTTTTGAGTATTTCAGCACTCTGGACACAAGAATTGGAAACATCCCAAACCCTCCCGGGTCTAACAAAACGCTGACCTCATCATGGCAAATCATATACTGGTTTGAAGGAATGCTTTTTTCGTCTGCTGAATCTGCAAAACCGATCAATATATATTTATGTCTGCCGTCATCATATAATACCCTGTCCATCCAAACCTCCTTGTAGCAACAGTCACAGTAATATAATACTATTAACTATTTTATTACAAGAAAAAAAATAAATGTGCCGCACCAACTTGAATAATAGCTTACCCGATGAGCTATTACTTAAACAAATTGATATATTCCTGCATGAGATAAATCCGGTTGCGGGAAAATCCGGTGATTTCCTTAAGTATGCCAATCCTGTGCATCATCTCCGCCACGAGTGTGTTTGCCGCCGAAATTGAAATGTTAAGATATTTAGCAGCGTAAAAACGCTTAAAGCCGGTTTGGAAAACAATTGCATTAATAATTTATTTGCCAGCTTTGCCCTGCGGCCAAGTCCTTTAATTTGTTTTTCGCAGCGCGCCCGCAGAGCGATAATTTTCTCGAACGTGTCCTTACTTTTTTTGCCGTTTCAATTACCGCTGAAAGGAAAAAGACAATCCATTGATCCAAATCATTACGTTGACGTACAAACGTGAGGGCGTCATAATAAGCCCCTTTATATCTTTCAAAGAAATCCAAAGTGTCGGTTTTCGTAAAATCCCAAGCTCAATAAGATGAAGCCCTATTAGCATTCGACCAACCCTGCCATTGCCATCGTTAAATGGATGGATTGTCTCAAACTGGTAATGCGAAATAGCCATCTTTATCAGAATTAGGCATGTGGAGTCTGTGCCAAAAGAATTCAAGGTCTTTAAGAAGTTCCGGCAAATCATGAGGATGAGTCGGGATAAAAGCGGCCGTTTGAATACTCGTGCCGCCAATCCAATTCTGTGATGTGCGCACCTCGCAGGGCTGTTTATTTTCGCCGCGAACACTGGACAATAAAATCCTGTGAGCTTCCTCAAAAGCCTCGTGGTATTGTGCCCACGTAACGTAAGGGATTTTGCACGATCTAAGGGGATACTGGCTAAAACTGACTCAAAGGTTTGACGCAATGCCAGTCGCATCGCTGCGGTGTGCATTTCGATATGTTAGCTATTGTGCGATGCCTTAACCTCGCGGTATGACTCCCGCAGCAGATATCGCGTCCACTACATCTTACCATTTACGGGTAATATTGACCCATCAACATACATAGTGAGTACACTATCTATTACATTATTATCAAGCTATAAATAAAATATATTTTATATATTAGTGGCTACTTATAGTTGTCTTTTGCTCTAACTCCTCTTCCAATATGGTTTTTAACAGCTTTTCGTCAGGAACATCCGCTACAAACAAAGATTTAAATATACACAAGTGTATGTTGTATTAAGGCAGTGAGGCTGTTCAACAACTGTATCAATCCTGAGAAAGTAGAAGGTGATATTGAGTTTGGATCCCCCGTTAAAAGAAACCATATGTACTTGGCCGAACGAGTTTCACGCCGCTTTAGTTATTTTTCAATTCTTTATATATCTCTAAAAATTGTGACACCGTATTTTTAAACGCATTGATGACTTGCGGGTCAAAGTGTTGGGGCATCACGCGACCGTCTCCTTCTGTCAGGATTTTATATGTGGTCTCTGCGTCGAAGGCGGGTTTATACACGCGCGGGTTTATCAGGGCGTCATATATGTCGGCAAGGGAGACGATTCTCCCCTCCAGCGGTATCTGCTCCCCTTTCAATCCATTGGGATAGCCGCTTCCATCCCATTTCTCATGGTGCGTCAGGGCTATGCTTGCCGCCATTGACAGCCTGTAGTGGCTGCCTATTATCTTTGCTCCGTATGCGGAATGTCTCTTCATCTCCTGCCACTCTGCCGAAGTCAACTGGCCTGGTTTTTTCAGGATTGCCGTAGGTGTGTGAATCTTTCCAACGTCGTGAAGCGTTGCCTGCAGCCTGATAGTCTGGATAAATCTCGTATCCATGCCAAGATACTCTGCAATCGTTGCAGAGTAACGCCCAACTCGTAATATATGATTTCCCGTGTCTTCATCATTGCTCTCTGCCGCACGCGCTAGGCTGTATACCATGTACTCAAAGGCATCCTCTGTCTCATGTACCTGTGAGGAGAGGTTCTTCAGAAACAGGCTCTGCACTACAAAATTATTCAGCACCGAGGCATCATACGAAGACACTGTGTAGCCATAGTTCAAGGCAAATATACACAACGAACCGCTTACATAGGAGACAACATTGTCTATCTGAATATGTGTCTTGCGTATTTCATTTAAGAACGCGGCAAGTTCCGGGCTGTCCCCAGCGTTTAGTACCGAGGTGGCAGAGCTGCCCCGGTCCGGCATCTTCAGGAGCGTTTCATATCCGCCCTCCAGTAACTGTGTCTCTATTGTATTGGCGGCATACTTGTATATGTTCCACCGCCATGTGTTGTCCTTGTCGTTACTGATTCCTACTATGAATGCCTCTGGTCTTGCATCATCTTTCGTCTTTTTTCTTAATGTCTGTTTTATTATTTCGTCTATTGATGCATGGAAATCGAAACTCACGGGGTCAAACCTGTGCATCAGCTCCCCGCCATATGTCGTCAGCGTGACCATGTCATTGTAGGCAAAGCTCAACCGGTCATTAAGTTCCTTCATCTGAATAAGCATTCTGACGCGGGCCAGCACCTCTGCAAAATTAAACGGTTTGCTTAGGAACTCCTCTGCCCCCGCCTCTATTCCCTTTATGCGCTCCTTCTTGTCCGTGAGTGCAGTCATCATTATCACCGGTATATGCCTTAGTTTTTCATCCTTTTTGATGTACCTGCATACCTCAAAACCATCCATTCCTGGCATCATTACATCCAAAAGCACAATGTCTACGCGGGTGGTGCGTATCACATCCAGTGCGTCTTGTCCATTTGATGCCATGAGCATTTCGTAACCCTGCGGCTTCAAAAAGGCATCAAGAAGCTGTAAGTTTACTGGTTCGTCATCCACACAGAGGATTTTCTTATACTTATTTGTCATGACTGAGATATGTACTCCTTTACGATTTCCGGTAACTGTCTCGTATCTATTGGCTTGGATATGTAGCCGTCAAATCCGGCCTCAAGTATACTCTCCCTGTCTCCTTTCATTGCATACGCGGTTACGGCAATTGTCTTGATTGCCTGTGTTACGGGGTCGTGCTTCAGGATTTTCACAGCCGTAAGCCCGTCCATCACTGGCATCTGTATGTCCATAAATATAAGCGCTGGCAAGGTCTCTTTGGCTGCCCGCACAGCCTCCTCTCCGTTTAGCGCCTCTATAACATCATAGCCGTAATAGCTCAGAACTGACCTCATCAGCAGCCTGTTGTTTTCGTTTTCCTCGACTATCAGTATCTTCTTAGGCGTCATATCTCACTGCGGCAGGCACTGTGAAATAAAACCTGCTCCCTTTGCCATACACGCTTGTTACGCCGATTGTACCGCCATGCAGTTCAATCAACTTTTTCGAGAGCGCCAGGCCAAGCCCTGCCCCCTCGTATCTCTTTGTATATGACGAATCCAGTTGTGTGAACTCTGTAAACAGCCTCTCTATGTCTCCCTCCTTAATCCCGATGCCTGTGTCTTCAACCGCAGTTTCTATGTATGCCCCGCCCTGGTCAATAGCCCGCACGGTTATCCTCACCGTGCCGCCCTCGTGTGTAAATTTTATAGCATTGCTGAGTAAATTGTACAGTACTTGTTTTATCCTAAGCTCATCACCGTCCATTAGCGCATCGGTTTGTGTTTCTGCCGATAGCTTTATGCGTTTAGCCATAGCCCGTTCCTTAAACATGGCAACTGATGTGCTTAGCAGCAACGCTGTGCTGAAGTTAGACCTTTCAAGCTCTATTTTGCCAGCCTCTATTCTTGACAGGTCCAGCACCTCGTTTATGAGGGCAAGCAGGTGGTTTCCGCTGTTTAGCACATTGGTTAAATAAAGCTCCTGCCGGGCATTGAGGTCTCCATAGAGTTTATCTATCAGTACCTGCGTAAAACCTATGACTGAGTTCAGCGGGGTACGCAGTTCATGGCTCATGTTGGCCAGAAAGCCGGACTTGGTCTTGCTTGCCGCCTCGGCCAGGAGTTTGGCCTCTTCAAGTTCCTTTGTCCGGTCTTTGACTTTTTGCTCAAGTTTATCGGCGTATTCCTTCAGCTTGTCTTCCATGTGTTTGCGCTCTGTTATGTCGTATGAAAATATCCTTATCGTCTTTCTGTCTTTCAGTAAATGAACATATTGAATAAACGTCTTATCTTTTATGTCAAGCTCACAAAACGTACAGTCTTTATTTTCTGACTGTAGGCTCTCTATGATTTCGTTCAGCCGGGGTGGGATGAGCTGCGATTGATCTAAATTATCTGAGCTAATCAGGGCCTGTGCCGCAGGATTAATATATGTTATCAGTGGCTGCCCGCCGTGAATCTGCAGACCCGTTATGGGTGATGGGTTTTTTTCAGGGAACGAGGCAAGTATCTCCATTTCGTGAAACGAGCTGTCAAGGGCGTCTGTCATTACGTTGAAATATTTGGCAAGTCTGCCTACTTCGTCATTGCTTCTAATGTTTATCCTCGTGTGAAAGTCCCCGTCGGCGACATTTCTTATCGCATTGATTATCATCAGGAGCGGTCGTGTGACAACAGCCCGTGCTACTAATATGGCAAGTATAACCATGAAGAAAAAAAATACCGCCATATAGAGTTTGAGGCGGTATAGTGCCGCAAGTTTTTGCTTATAATCCGCCTGTACGTATACGGTAAATGCCTCCAGTGCCCCGTCGAGTTCTTTGACCGCCTTTGCGTCTTTTGCGTCTGGTCCTGATGAGTTTAGGGCATTCCATCTGTTGAACAACTCCTCTGACATCTGTCGTGCCCTTGTGTCTCTCAGCGGGTGTAATCCGGCAGTGGTGTTAATATTCCCTGAGACCGCAGCGTATATATTTGAATCTTTGGCGGCGCTCTCATGAAGCCTCCATCTCAATTCACCTGCCTTCTGCAGCCATAATGAAATATTGTTTATTTCGAGAGTACTTCTAAAATCATATAAAAAACTCACGCCAAGCATTATCAGGCAAAACAGCCCAAACACCATCAGCTTTGTATTGAGCGATACAAATTTCACATTGTTAAACATGTTTATCTCGCTGATACCCGTAGCGGGGTTATGTCTTCAGAGTTCCATCGGCCATTACGTATGTTATATCTGTTTTCTTAGCAAATGCCTCGTTGTGTGTTACGATAACAAACGTCGTACCCTTCCTGTGGTTAATGTCAAGCAGCAGGTCAATAAGCATCTCGCCGGTCTTTGTATCCAGATTGCCCGTAGGCTCATCGGCAAGCACTACCAGGGGGTCAAGGATAAGGGCGCGGGCTACTGCCACACGCTGCTGCTCTCCGCCTGAGAGTTCCCCTGGTCTGTGTAACAGCCTGTCTTTGAGGCCAAGCTCACCTAATATTGTCCTGCCGCGCTCCCGCAGTTCATCTGTGTTTAGCCCGGCAATAAGGCCCGGCATTATTGTGTTTTCTAAGGCGGTAAACTCCGGCAGCAGGTTGTGAAACTGAAATACAAAGCCGATGGTCTTGTTCCTAAAGGCGGCAAGGGCCTTGTCGTCAAGCTCAAAGACATTCTTGCCGGTATAGGACACCTCGCCCTCTGTTGGTCTGTCCAGCGTACCCGTGACGTGAAGGAGGGTACTTTTGCCCGCACCAGAGGCCCCCATGATTGAGATTATCTTTCCCTTTTCAATAGTCATGTCCACACCGTTTAGTACCGCTAAGGGGCCTGCCTCGGTTGGGAACGACTTTCTGAGATTAGTGATTGCTATCATCTGTGGAGTTGTCCTGTATCACTTCAGCGGCCTTGTTTATCTTCTTAACCGCTTCTTTTGTCTTTTTGTATGTCCCCATGAGGGCGTGCATACGGCTGCCTATATCATCGGCCTTATCGGCCATCTTGCTCATAAAGACCTTTGCATCGGCGGCGGCATACTCAAGTTCATCTCCAAACCACCTGAACGAATCCCCGCCATAACGATATGCCACAAACAAAAATAATGCCGTCGCTAAGAATGTTATCATTATAATCCGCCCGATTAACTTAAACAACTTATTCGTACCTCAACGGTTCTATTGGATTAAGTCTTGCCGCCTGATACGCAGGATATATGGTCGATAAGAAACTTATCGTCAGCGCAGAGGCGGCAACAAGCGCAAAGTCCATGAGTTTCACCTTCACAGGCAGATGGCTTAAGTAGTACACATCGGCGGGGAGCTTGATTATCTCATAAGAATCTAGCAAAAAGCAGGTTATCGAGCCGCCGACAAGTCCAATTGTCGTCCCTGCAAGCCCGATAAACAGTCCCTGAATCATAAATATCCACATTATGCCGGTGTTTGTCGCCCCCATAGTCTTAAGTATGGCTATCTCGCGCTGTTTTTCCATTACGTTCATAATAAGTGTGGATATTATGTTAAACGCCGCAACCAGTATAATCAGGGTCAGAATGACAAACATGGCGAATTTCTCCAGCTTTAGCGCTGAGAACAGATTCCTGTTCATCTGCATCCAGTCGCGGGCGTTGTATGGGTATCCTAGTGATTTACTAATATACGTGCGCACGGCCTCGGCCTTGTATATGTCATCGATTTTGACCTCGATGCCGCTTGCAGCATCGCCGATGTCAAAAAACTTCTGCGCCGACTGTATCGAGACCATCGCAAGATTGGAGTCATACTCGAACATACCGACCTCAAAGACCGCCACCACCCTGAACTTCCTCGCCTTTGGCAGCATACCCAAAGGCCCTATGTCGCCCATCGGTGAGATGATATTTATCTCGTCATCCACAGAGACCTCTAAATTGGAGGCAAGTTCCTTGCCCACCACTATGCCGTTTTCAATATCATCGAGGGCGTTTACAGAGCCATGTTTTACGTACTTGCCGATGTCTGTGGTGGTCTGCTCAAGGGCGGGCAGCACGCCGCGAAGGTAAATCCCCTGTGCCCTTTTCTGCCGCGCTGCCATTGTCTGCCCTAGTACGAACGGGGAAACGGCCTTAACATGCGGCATTGCCTTTATCTGGTCTGCAAGTTCTCTGTAATTTTTTATCCTCCCCTCGTAGCTCAACACTATGATATGTGTGTTGACGCCAAGTATTTTCCTTTGAAGGTCTTCGTGAAAACCGCTCATCACTGACAGCACGATGATAAGGGCCATTACGCCAAGCGCCACACCGCCAATGGAGATGACGGTGTTAAAGGAAACGCCCCTGTTTTTTTTCCTTGATTTGGAATAACGCAGGGCTATGAAAAACGGGTAGCTTAATTTCACTGTTCAAATCACTGTTCTGGTTTTAGCTGGGGAAACAATATAACATCCCTGATTGAGTGCGAGTCGGTAAGGAGCATAACCAGGCGGTCAATGCCGATGCCCTCACCCGCGGCTGGTGGCATCCCGTACTCAAGCGCCCGGAGGAAGTCCTCGTCCATAGCGTGAGCCTCTTCGTCGCCCATCTTTTTTGCCTCGGACTGCGCCTGAAACCTGCCCCTTTGGTCAATTGGGTCGTTGAGTTCTGAAAACGCATTTGCCAGTTCTCTGCCTACGACGAATAGTTCAAATCTATCTACAAGCGCAGGGTTGTCCTTTTTACGCTTTGCCAGCGGTGAGATTTCAACAGGGTAGTCGGTGATAAATGTGGGCTGAACAAGGGTCGGCTCGACTAGTTCTGAGAATATCTCATCAAATATTAATTTCCCTTCGGGCAGGTCCTTTGGTATATTGATGCCGTGGCGCCGTGCCCACTCAACAGATTTCTCCGGGTCACGCGCTGTGCCCTCCGGCAAGCCCTTTTCTTCGAGTGCCCCGAAAAACGTAAGCCTCTTCCAGGGCGGCGTAAGGTCTATGTCAAGTTCGCCGTATTTGAATTTCAAGCTGCCCACAGAGCGAAGCGCTGCATCACATATCAGCTCCTCTGTGAAGTCCATCAGAAATTTGTAATCCTTGTAGGCAATATAAAACTCTATCATCGTAAACTCTGGGTTGTGTTTCGTGGATATGCCCTCGTTTCTGAAGTTCTTGTTTATCTCGAATATTTTGTCATACCCGCCGACAAGCAGGCGCTTAAGATAAAGCTCCGGTGCGATACGCAGGTATAAATCTATGTCAAGTGCATTGTGAAACGTCTTAAACGGTTTTGCCGCTGCCCCGCCTGCAATCGGGTGCATCATCGGGGTCTCTACCTCGATGAAGCCCTTAGTCTCGAGGAAATCCCTGATAGCCTTAATTATCCTGCTCCTCATGGCAAAGGTTTTCTTTACAGCAGGATTTACTATTAGATCGACATAGCGCTGCCTGTACCGGGTTTCGACATCAGTCAGTCCGTGCCATTTTTCAGGAAGCGGGCGCAGCGACTTCGACACTATCTTAAATTCGTGAACCTCTACGGTCAGCTCCCCTGTTTTGGTCTTAAATAATCTCCCTGAGACGCCGACTATATCGCCTACGTCAAATTTTTTTATGATGGGATATTTATCCTGCAGGATGTCTCTGGCAAAACACAACTGAATCCTCTCGTCCGAGGCGTCGGCAATATGAATGAAGGCCAGCTTTCCAAAATTTCTCATAGCAAGGATTCGTCCGGCAACAGAGCATCTCAGGTTGGCGGCCTCAAGTGTGTCGTGGTCTGATTCGCCGTGTTTATTAATGAGTTCAGCGGCGTAGTGAGCTGCGCTGAAGCCCTCGTCATATGGGTCAGTGCCGATTGAGCGCAGTTCGCCAAGTTTCTTTTTTCTCTGTTCTATAAGTTCGTTTATCTCTTCCATAGTACCCGCAACCACTGCAATATTCGTAAAGGCATGTATACACTCCTCCTTTGGCTCTCAAAAGTGATTATATCATATTTTAGCCGTTTCTGTCCTTCCTGTAGTGGCAATAAAAATTCGCTTGACATTACATATAATAACATGCTTATATATGAATGTGTGCAAGCATGTTATAACTTAAATCATGGAGGTCGCAAATGATTGTCAGGCTTTATTTAAATGATCCCCCCGGCAGGAGATGTACACTCATCCATACCAGCATTGAACAACTGAGAGATAAATACAATCTCACTGTTGAGCTTGTAAAAAAACCAGACTTTGCCAAACTAAACAACCTGCCTTTATTGCAGTTCCCAGCGGTTGAAATAAACGGCGAGGTGGTGTTTGAAGGCAGGGATGTGTCCATTGCCGAACTGGAGCATGAAATTCAAAAAAGACAGGGGGGGGTAAAATGGCTTCGTTTAGTATGTTATCAACGCTGTTATTAATTGGGGTAAGCGGGGCATTTCTCTCAGGTCTTTTGGGATTGGGAGGGGCAATAATCCTTGTCCCGATGCTCTTATATGTTCCACCATTGATTGGGGTAGGGGCGCTTGATATGAAAGAAGTAGCGGGGATTACAATTATAGTTGTGTTTGCGTCGTCTCTTGCCGGGTTGTCAGTGCAGAACAAGAATCGTCTTGTTTTAAAGAATCTGGTAGTCTTGATGGGAGTATGTGCCGTGTTTGCCGCTTTTTTTGGGGCAGTATACTCAAAGCATACGTCAAGTAAGGTGCTTCTTGTGATATTTGCATGTATGGCAGCCTTTGCTGCGGTTGTTATGGTATTACCGAAGAAGGAATCGGACGAAGACATTGTTCTTGAGGAAATAAAGTTCAGCAAACCAAAAGCCGCCTTGATTTCATCAGGCATAGGGTTTATTGGAGGAATGGTTGGAGCGCCCGGGGCGTACATATTTACTCCTTTGATGATTTATTTCTTAAAAATTCCGACGAAGGTCGCAATCGGAAGCACGTTGGGGATAGCCTTCGTTGCATCTATCTCCGGGGCTGTAGGAAAACTTATAACCGGACAGGTTCCATACATAATGACTGCCGCCGTTGTAATCGGTGCTGTACCGGCGGCAAGATTTGGTGCAAGGTTTACAAAAAAAATCCCCGCTGCTGTTCTGAGGAAGGCCCTCGCGGTAGTGATAGCATTTGCGGCAATTCGCATGTGGATGGATGTAACTAATTATTAATACAAATTAACGTGTTTCACCAACACGAGGAGATGTAAATGAGAAAATTTTCACTTGTAGAATTTTCTGTAGACTACCCAAAAGCCGTCGTAGCTATATTGATGGTGATTACGATGCTTTTTATGACACAGTTTACGAAAATTAAGACAGACACCAATCCTAAGAACATGCTTCCTGCTGCGTCAGACGTGCGGGTATGGAACGATGAGGTGGAAAAGACTTTTAATCTGTATGAGGATACGCTGGTTGTTGGCGTTGTAAACGAAAAAGGCATCCTCAATAGTGATACACTTGGAAAGATTCAAAGAATAACCGGCGAAATACTGAGATTAAAAGGGGTAGCGGCAACAGACGTATCGAGCTTTACTACCATTGACAACATTGAAGTGGAAAATGATGCCTTAAGGGTTTCCACACTTATGACAGCGCTCCCAAAGAACGATATAGAGATTGAGCATCTCAGAAAAATGCTTTTCGAAAACCCTCTCTTTGTTAACCGCATTATTTCAAAAGACGGTAAAACGGCTGCCATATATATACCGCTTCAAAAAGGGGCTAATGGCAAGGAGATTGCAGATGCCATAAGACAGATTGTAAAAAAAGAAGGCGGCGGCGAAAAATACTACATAGCAGGAGATCCGGTAGCACGTGACACCTTCGGGGTTGACATGTTTAAACTTATGGGTATCCTTGCCCCGATAGCCGGGATGGTTATGTTTCTTGTCAGATATTTGATGTTCAGGGACATGTTTTTGTCTATGGCCCTCATGATGGATGCCATGATAAGCATTGTCTGGAGTATGGGGCTTCTGATTGGACTGGGATTCCCCATACATATAATGAGTTCGATGGCTCCGGTGTTTCTGATGGCAATTGCAACGGACAGTATGCATATTTTTAACGAGTTCTATTTCCGTTACAAGGAAACGGGAAACAAAAGGCTGGCAATAATTGAGACAATGGCCGCCGTAAGCAAGCCGGTTCGCAGTACCGCCCTGGCAACGGCGGCAGGGTTTGCCGTTTTACTGTTTATGAACATCGTGCCCGTGCAGGTTTTTGGCGGGCTTGTTGCCTTTGGCACAATCATATTGAGGGTCCTCAGCTTTACGTTCGTACCCGCGATGTTTGCCCTTGTCAAGGAAGAGAAGTTAAAAAAGATCTCTCAGACAGAAGAGGCCGACTTGGGTAAGACATCGCAATTTTTGAAAAAACTCGCTGGCGTCGGCATGAGAAGGCCTGCTGAGACGGTTATAGTCGGTCTGATATTTTTTGTGGCGGCAATTGTCGGAGTAACAAAAATAACTGTTAACAATAATCTTGTGGAGTGGTTCAAGAAAGGCAGCGAGGTCAGGGCTGCCGACACGGTTATCAACCAGGCGCTTGGCGGAACGGCCACCGGCTATATAGTGGCAACTGCAAAGGAAGACGACTATATCAAGACCCCCGCGGCAATGCGTTATATCGAGGGGCTTCAGCGCCGCCTTGAGACGTTGCCGGTAGTTGGGAAAACCATGTCAGTCGTTGATTACGTAAAGAGGATAAACAGGGTACTGCACAACGATGACACAAGTTATGATGTCGTTCCGGAGAGAAAGGATATTATAGGACAATATCTGTTTTTGTTTTCCATGTCTGCAAAACCGTCAGACCTTGACAATGTGGTGGACTATCCTTTTAGGAGAGCAAACCTGTGGGTTCAACTAAAAACATGGGATGCAGGGGCAATGAGAGATGTTATAAAGGCGGTTGAGGAATATAAAAAGGCTAATCCCTCCCCAATGGAAATAAAACCCTCCGGCATAGCATATTTCAACATGGTATGGAATGACGAGGTCGTAGGGGATATGGTCAAGGGGTTTGTTATCGCACTCGTCGTCGTGTTTATAATACTGGCCTATAATTTCCACTCGATAAAGTGGGCAGTTGTCGGGTATACACCTCTGCTGTTTACGATACTGTTGATCTATGGGGTTGTCGGTTTTGTCGGGAAGGACTTCGATATGCCGATTTCGGTACTCTCGTGTCTTTCTCTTGGGATGGCGGTTGACTTTGCCATCCATTTCGTAAGCAGGTTCAGGCAGAGATTTAAAGAAAGTGGAGACTTGAATGAAACCTTGTTGTGGACTGCTGCAAGGCCAGGTAAGGGCATCGTTCGTAATGCGATACTCTTTGCCTCAGCGTTTTCAGTAATGCTTTTTGCGCCCCTTACGCCTTACATATCGGTTGGGGCCTTTATTGTGACTATGATGATGTTAAGCTCACTATTAACAATACTATATCTGCCGGCCTTGATCGTATTGACAAAGGACTGGCTGCTAAAAGGAGGTAACGGTGAAAGTGAACAGTCTGTTTAAGAATGAATGGCATTGGTCTGTGGCAGGTGTTACTGCTGGTGCAGCGGTTTTAATGGCAATGATGGCAGGGAAGAACCTTGCCGTAGCAGGGGCGTTTGTCGCCGTCGTAAGAAAGATTGTCAATGTCTTTAACCCTGAATACCTTGAAAATACCGTTTTTATCGGGACGGTAAGGGGAACTGACACATGGGCGGTTGCGATGCTTGGAGGCATTTTGATTGGCAGTTTCGCCGCATCAAGAGTATCGCATACGTTTCAGATTCACGGAGTTGCGCAGATGTGGGGAAATCGATTCGGAAAAAGCATATGGAAACGAATAGCGGTTGTTTTCGCGGGGGGCCTTCTTTTAGGTATAGGTGCGAATGTTGGCGGCGGCTGCACGACAGGGGCATTTCTCACCGGTGTTTCTACTCTATCGATAGGCAGTATTATAACAAGCCTTTCTTTTTTCACAGCGGCAATTATAACCGCTAATTGTCTTTATTTTAATAAAGGCAAAGAGATAGGGGAACAAATACCTTATCAACAAGATTAAGGAGGAATAAAATGGATATTCTGTCAGGTTTAATCATAGGTTTTTTGTTTGGATTTGCACTGTGGAAGGCGGGCGCTCTACGCTACTCCGTGATAATGGGTGCGTTGCTGTTGAAAGATTTCAGATTGTATGGATTTATGATAACGACGTTAGCTACGATAGTTTTAGGCACGGTTTTATTAAAAATCTCTGGTATGGATATAGAGGTTGGGATAAAACCATACTGGGGGGCAACCCACTTTATCGGGGGCGGATTATTCGGTATAGCGATGGCGCTTCTTGGCATGTGCCCCGGGACTTGTATTGGCAGACTTGCCTGCGGCAAGTATGAGGCAGGCATCGG
Organism: Candidatus Magnetominusculus xianensis; assembly: GCA_001541255.1. Classification (GTDB taxonomy): domain Bacteria; phylum Nitrospirota; class Thermodesulfovibrionia; order Thermodesulfovibrionales; family Magnetobacteriaceae; genus Magnetominusculus; species Magnetominusculus xianensis. The sequence continues at coordinate 13,251 of LNQR01000103.1, read as the reverse complement.
GGTGTTGGCAATACTATTATCTGCCTTTGCTACTGAAGCTCTCCTGCCTGTAATCGATAGGTATGGAGTTCGATTTAACGAACCAAAAGAACTTGCAATCTACCAATATTGCGGTGTAGGGTACCTTCCCGCAGCCGCTGCCTTTGGTGTTGTCTTAGTGTTGATTATGGCAGGTGTTTTTCTGATTACAAGAAAAAAACAACAACATGGAGGTTTACAATGAGATGGATAATAATAGTTTTATCCTTGATGGTGTTCCCTGTAACGGGTTTTGCACAGAGTGGCGATGAGGTTATTAAAAAATCACAGGATGCTTTTTTTTACCCGGGCAAGGATTTTAAGGCAAGGGTGATGATGAAACTGATCGGCAAGGGTGGGCAGGAAAGGATAAGAGAGCTGACTATGCTCAGAAAAAACTATGGTGAAGCCGGTGGTGAACAGAAAATTTTTATGTACTTCTTTCAACCAACTGACGTAAAAGATATGACCTTCATGGTATATAAATATCCTGCCAGAGATGATGACCGATGGCTTTTTGTTCCGGCTATCAACATGGTACGAAGGATTGCCGCTCAGGATAAATCGTCAAGCTTTGCCGGTTCGGACTTCACTTATGAAGATGTCTCAGGAAGGGACATACAAGATGACGCCCATGCAGTCACAAAGGAAGAAGCCTTCAACAATAGAGACTGCTATGTGATAAAGAGTACGCCTAAGGCAGGCGATATGAACTATGACTATAAGCTTTCATGGATTGACAAAGGGAATTACTTGCCCCTGAAAGAGGAATATTACAATAAAAAGGGAGAACTCGACAGGCTCTACACATCCGACGAGATTAAAGAGGTAAAAGGTTTTCCCACGATTACAAAGAGGACAATGAAAAATCACCAGAGCGGGCACACCACTGAAGTCAAATACTTAAGCGTAGATTACAACATAGACATTGACGACAGCTTATTTTCAGAAAGGTATCTCAGGCAGCCTTTAAAGAAATGGACAGAGTAACCGGTGTTGAGGACAATAAATGATGATTAACCGGGTCTTTGTGTATATCTTTATTGGCATGGGATTGTTCATTTCCACTGCAACTGCCTCAGAAATATCGTTACATGGATTTTTGCAGGGCAATTACTCAGTTGATACTGCCTATTCAAACCCCAATGGCGGTGACTTCAAACGGGCAGAGGAGAGATTACAGTTGAAGCTGGATGCGTCAAAAGACCCTTTTCATATCTTTGTAAAGACCGACGCGCTATACGACCATGTAGATAATAAAGCACGGCTTGAGCTGCGGGAAGGATATTTTGATTTCAGATCTTCAGCGTGGGATGTAAGATTGGGCAGGCAAATAATTACGTGGGGAGTTGGCGACCTCGTGTTTATTAACGACGTGTTCCCAAAAGACTTCGAGGCATTTTTTTCTGGCAGACCGCTTGAATATTTGAAAAAAGGAGTTGATGGTGCAAAAATAGGCATTTACCCTGCCTTTGCTTCCTTCGATATAATTGCCATTCCTTTTTTTACGCCAAATCATTACCCCGGCCCTCAAAGGTTCTGGATGTTTGACCCGATGCCTGATGTAACAGACAGAGAAACGACAGAGCCTTCAAAGACACCTGGCAACACAGAACTCGCTATACGGGCATACCGTGACGTGGCAGGCTTTGATACGTCGCTGTATTTATATCGCGGTTTTTACAGACAGCCTTCCGCAATGCCAAACGATACCGCGATGCCCTCCAAACTGTTTCTATCTTATCCAAAACTCTCAGTATATGGCGCAAGTTTTCAGGGCAGGGCACTTGACGGTATTTTAAGCCTTGAAATGGGTTATTATGATTTCAGGCAGGACAGGAGCGGCTCTGACCCCTTTATCCCAAACTCACAAACACGAACCATTCTTGGCTACCAACGCCAGATGTGGGATGATTTCAGCGTATCTATTCAGTTCTATACCCAGTACATGCACAATTATTCCGAATATGTGGAAAACCTGCCCGAGGGGTTCACACAGGAGAAACGCTTATACAGTCTCGCATCTCTTCGTCTTACCCAATTGCTGGCACATCAAACTCTCAAGCTTTCCTTTTTTTCGTTCTGGAGTCCTTCAGACGGGGATTACATAATAAACCCTGAAGCAAGGTATAATTTTACTGACCATGTATGGGGCGCTATTGGAGCAAACATCTTCGGAGGTCCAAATAAATCGACTCAGTTTGGACAATTCGATAAAAACGATAATGTCTATGTACAAGTAAGGTATGAGTTTTAACGATATGTGGTGGCCGGTTTGAAGGTCGAAGGCGGTTGCTTGAATCTCTATATACTAAAACGGCTGTGTTTTGATAAACTACTGTCAAAGCATGAAAACGCTGGGACAAAAAATTGAATTACTGCGGGTTATCGCACATCCGGTGAGGATCAGTATCCTGGAAGAACTCACAAAGGGTGTAAAATGTGTGAGTGACTTCGAGAAATTTTTAGAAATAAGCCAGCCAAATGTATCGCAGCATCTCTCTCTGCTCAGAAACCACGGCGTAATTGATTTCTATATGGATGGGAAGTTGAGGTGCTATTTTTTGGTTGACCCCATTATTATTGACATCCTTGCCGTATTGAATAAGAGTTATACTGAAGTGCTTCCCGCGCCTCGTTGTTGTCCTATGACACGTAAAGAAAAAACACCAAAAGGGGAAGGATTTTAGACCCTTTCAGTTGACCATTGACAAGATATTATCGCAAAAATTATAATTTACACTGCGTTTGTTAAACGCAGTAGCGCCTGCTGCGCAAGGATGTGGTGTGAATTGAGACGGCATAGGCTTAGACTGTATGGGTTTTATTATAAACGATGAAGGCGGCGGTAATACGTGTAAAGGACATACCGGCAGAAGGGCAGGACTCAGCGGTAGATATACCTCTGACGAAGGGGCGCACATCGATGGAAGGCCGTTTACGGGGGACTGTTAACCTGGTTGTTATGGCTGAGGAGGTTGTGGCAACAGTTCATGCCACAGTGGAGGCTGCATCAACATGCAGCCGCTGTCTTGAGGAGTTCGAAAACGGCTTTGAAATTGATACAGTGCTGGTCTGTGTCCCGATGACTGAGCTTGAAGCAGAGGTGGAAGGAAAACAGTTGTCTGGTGATGAGCTGGACTTATATTTTTATGAAGACGGGCTGCTTGACATAACACGAATGATGGAAGAGCAGGTGATTTTAAATATCCCGATGCAGACGATGTGTTCGTCCGGGTGCAGGGGGCTGTGCCCGTCGTGCGGGACGAATCTGAACATCGGGCCTTGTACGTGCGTAAAACAGCCGGAGGATGAGAGGTTTCATGTATTAAGAGACTTTCGAGTTAATAAATCAAAAGGAGCATAAATGGCAAATCCAACATCAAGACATTCGAAATCAAGAAGAGACAAGAGAAAGGCAAACTGGAAAGGCGCACTGCCCCCGGTAGTGAAATGCCCCGACTGCGGCGAATTTAAGGCGCCACACCGCGTATGTTTAGGCTGCGGCAAGTACGACGGGAAAGAGGTCCTGGCAGTAGTAGAGAAAGAGTAGGTAAAGTGCAATGAAGATAGCGCTGGATGCAATGGGGGGTGACAACGCCCCAGGTGTGAATGTAGAGGGGGCGCTCCTTGCAGTTGCGGAGTATGACGACATTAGCGTAGAGCTGATTGGTGATTCAGATGTACTTTTAAAACGCCTTAAGGCAGTAAAAAGATATGACGAAAAGAGGATAACAGTCAGACATGCCTCAGAAGTGGTTGACATGGACGAGGCAACGTCTCAGGCCCTCAGGAAGAAGAAGGACTCGTCGATAAGGGTAGCGGTGGATATGGTAAAAAAAGGCGAGGCTGCGGCAGTAGTATCTGCCGGACACTCAGGCGTTGCAATGGCCACAGCGCTGACAGTTCTCAAAAAGGCCCCCGGCGTTGACCGCCCGGCAATCGCCGTACTGATGCCGACAGTAAAGGGACGTTTTTTGTTGATTGACGCAGGGGCAAACGTTGACTGCAAACCCGACAATCTGCTCCAGTTTGCCCTGATGGGAAGCGCCTACTTTAAGGCAGTTTATGGCATCGAAGAACCAAAGGTAAGTCTTATGAGCATTGGAGAGGAAGACACTAAGGGAAATGAGCTGACCAAAGAAGTCTTTAAGCTCCTGAAGACGGCGAATATAAATTTCACAGGCAACATAGAGGGCAAGGATGTCTTTACCGGTCTGGCTGATGTGGTAGTGTGCGACGGGTTCATAGGGAATACTATACTGAAGGTGTCCGAAGGGCTGGCAGAGGCAATAATGAAGATGCTCAAGGCAGAGATTAGCGGGCGCTTTGCCAGTAAACTTGGCTATCTGATGATGAAGCCGGCAATCAAAGGCTTCAAAAGGAGAACAGACTACGACGAAAGCGGTGGTGCGCCGCTTCTAGGCATAAACGGTACATGTATAATCTGCCACGGACGCTCCACCTCAAAGGCGATAAAAAACGCCCTTAAAGTGGCAAACCAACTGGCAACAGTTAATATAAACAAGATAATCTCCGATGAGATTGCTATGTCACATAAACATATGAGGGAACAACATATTGCTGAAGGCTAAAATTATCTCAACCGGCTCATATGTACCGTCAAGAAGGCTGACCAACGGTGAGTTGGAGCAAATGGTTGATACGTCTGACAAATGGATTATGGAAAGGACGGGAATACGTGAGCGGAGGATTGCAGCCGAGGGTGAAAACACATCAGATTTGGCGTATGAGGCCGCTGTGCTTGCCCTTTCGCGCGCTGGGATTTCAGCCTCTTCACTTGATATAATAATCGTGGCTACGATAACGGGGGATATGCCGATACCTGCTACTGCATGTTTTTTGCAGAACCGGCTCAATGCCACTCAAGCGGCGGCTTTTGACATAAACGCGGCCTGTTCGGGGTTTTTATTCGGCCTTTCCACCGCGAATGCCTATATAAAGAGCGGGATGTACAAGAGGATACTGTTAGTGGGCGCTGAGGCCCTGTCTAGATTTACGGACTGGGAAGACAGGAACACCTGTGTCCTTTTTGGCGATGGCGCTGGCGCTGTAATACTTGAGGCAGCAGACGGTCAATCCGGCATCCTGTCTGTAGACATACATTCAGACGGTTCATACTGGGAGCTGTTGAATCTCCCCGGCGGAGGCTCTAAGTATCCCCCGTCAGAGGAGGCAGCGGCAAACCGCCTGCACTATATAAAAATGAAAGGCAATGAGACGTTTAAAGTAGCAGTAAGGACGCTTGAAAAATTAGTCATTGACGCACTGGAAAAAAATGGCCTTAAGTCTTCCGACATAGCCCTCCTCGTGCCGCATCAGGCAAACTTGAGGATAATCTCTGCCACTGCCACAAGACTTGGCATCGGCATGGACAAGGTGATGGTAAACCTCGACAAATGTGGCAACACCTCAGCCGCCTCCATACCGATTGCGCTGGATGAGGCTGCAACTTCTGGCAGGATAAAAGAAAATGACACGATAATTCTGGAGGCATTCGGTGGTGGACTTACGTGGGCATCGGCGGTAATCAGGTGGTAAAATGCTAAAATAATGAACACGCACATATTTATTACTAATATTTTCTAAAGTTTTACTTTGAGAATTACGATATATATGTTAATATGTATGGAGCGTTTATTGGTAAACGTAATATAAAACGCAGGCAGGGAGGCATCGGGTGAAAAGAGCAGCTTCAATAATCGTGATGGCAGTGTTTTTATTATCTTCGGTTTCGACGGCATTTGCCGGATATGTGAGCGGTTACTACACAAAGAAAGGCACATATGTAAAGGGGCATTACCGCTCTGGTAAGTCTAGCTCGAAGAAAAGCAAGTCACCCGGCTATAAATCGAGCAAGGGGTCAAGTCTGAGGTAAAAATGCTTTTTTCAAAATTGCTAATTCCCAAAAATATATGTCCAAAATATACGGAGGTTAAATGTTAAGCAACATAAAGATTGGCGCAAGACTCTATATCCTATCAGGATTTAGTTGTATATTACTAATAGTGGTAGGTCTGTTCGGACTAAATGGCACATTAAGCACACACGCCTTGCTCAAATACGGTTACGAGCATGGAACTCTTGCGATGGGGGAAATAGGTGTTATTTACAAGACTTTTGAACTCAACAGGGCAAATCTTCTACAGATGCTGCTGGTTCCAACCAAAGAGGAGATGGACAAGAGAATCCCCATGATAGAAAAGGGGATTGCAGCAATAGACGAGCAGTGGAGGGCATATACATCTACTAAGTTGACCGACGAGGAGAAAAGGATTGTCGATAAGCTGCAGCAAGACAGGTCTGCCTATCTGAACGAAGGGTTAATGCCGGTTATAAACGCAGTAAAAAGCGGCAATTATGACGGTGCAAGGGCTGTCTATGACAGTAAATTCGGGCAGCTTTCAGCGGCGGTGGAAAAGGACCTCGATGACTTAATCCACCTTCAGTTGACTGACGCGAAAAACGAATATGACAAATCAGAGAAGAATGTCTCGTCTACAAAGCTACTGTTGTTATCGCTTATCGTTGTCGGCGTGGTAATTTTGTTAGTGGCGGCTATAACAATAATCAAGAGCATAACCGGACCGTTAAGTGAAGGTGTTGGGGCAATGCAGAAGATTGCCTCTGGTGATCTTACTGTGGATATAAAGCCGGGCAACGCAGATGAGGCCGGGCAGCTGCTTAATGCAATGGCAGAGATGGCCTCTAATTTGAATGAAATGATAGAGAAGATAAAGCAGTCTGCCGATATGGTAGCAGCGTCAAGCGACGGGTTGAAAAACAGCTCTGAGCAGATGTCCCTTGGGGTGAATGAGCAGTCAAGCAAGTCCTCACAAATTGCCACCAGCGCAACTGAGATGTCACAGACGGTTGTCGATATAGCAAGAAATGCCTCAAGCATAGCAACATCGGCCATAGAGACGGCAAAAGAGGCAAAAGAGGGCGAATCCATAGTAAATAAATCCATAAACGAGGTCAAAGGCATAGCGCAAACAGTAGGCGAATCAGCAGGCCTGATATCATCATTAGGTGAGCGCTCAAAGCAAATCGGAGACATCGTAAAGGTAATCAAGGACATAGCCGACCAGACCAACCTGCTGGCATTAAACGCTGCAATAGAGGCGGCAAGGGCAGGAGAGCAGGGACGCGGCTTTGCGGTTGTTGCCGACGAGGTAAGAAAGCTGGCCGAGAGAACAGCCAAGGCGACATCAGAAATCAGCACAATGATTATTTCAATTCAGGATGAGACAGAAATGGCAGTCTCTTCAATGGACGGCGCAACAAGAATGGTCGAGGCCGGGGTAGAAAACGTTAGCAGCGCCGGTGAATCGCTCCATAAGATAGTGGCAAGCATCTCATCGCTTCAGGTGATGGTAGAACAGATTGCCTCAGCAACAGAGGAGATGTCCACAGTGTCAGAGACAATTACTACCGACATAGAATCCATTGCAAACGTCTCACAGGAGACCTCGTCAAGTTCAGAGCACATAGCACGCTCGGCGTCAGAGCTTTCAGACCTTTCATCGGGGTTACAGCAAATAGTCGGGCAGTTCAAAGTCACCGGAGCAATAGGCTACTCAGGAAGCGGTAAAAAGCCGCTTAGACTGTCATAAATTAAGCCAAGAATATTGGGGGTGTGGCGCGCGCGAGTGCGTCACACCCCTGTTGGGATAAGTGATATGATAAGAACTCTGACCGCACAAGAACTAAAAGTCGGGATGTATGTAAGAATTCCAGAGAGCTGGCTCAGGCATCCCTTTTTGAAAAATGAGTTCATACTAACAAGCTCAAGCCAAATTGACAAGATAATCGCTCACGGCATCGATAACATTATCATGGACACTGACAAGTCTGTATTATCAATAGAAACTGTCGAATCCATGAGCCACTCCGATAAAGACATAAACCCTCCTGCGAGCTGGAATCCTGAGAAATACCTGACAGATGACCTCAAAGAGGCGATAGAAGATACAAAGATGTCTAAAGAGGAAAGGGCACAACAGGTATACAAATCATCACTTCAGATGATGGGCAGACTGCTTGAAAGCCCGACGGCGGAGAATATCAAGGTATCGAAAGAGGGCATAACCCGCCTTGTCGATATGATTCTAAGGGAACCTGAGACCTCCGGCTATCTGCTTAACTTAACGTCTCATGACTTCTATACATATACGCACTCTGTAAACGTGGGGATTCTCTCTATTATGGTATCTAAGGAGATATTCAGGAATTCCGACGCACATGACATGCACGAACTTGGGGCCGGATTTTTTCTTCATGACATGGGAAAGACAAAGGTCTCAACAGATATAATCAACAAGCCTGGCCGCCTTAATGATGATGAAATGTTTAAAATGCGCACACATCCATACCAGGGGTACAAGATACTGGACAAGGCCAACCAGTTAAGCGAAGAGTGCAGGATAATTGTAATGCAGCACCATGAGAGAGAGGACGGAACAGGTTATCCACGCAGACTAAAAAAAGATGAAATCCACCCATACGGCAAGATTGGCTGCATTTCGGACATATATGATGCATTAACCGCCGAGCGTTCATACAAGCAGGCCCTTACGCCATTTGAAGCCCTCAGGCTTATGAAAGAACAAATGCTGGAACACTTTCAAGAGGATATTTTTAAGAGTTTTGTGCTGCTGTTTAGTAAGTAAATCTGCAGCCCTATGAAATAACTAGTACAAATAACTAGTACACTGTGGCCTATAGTCTGTGTCCACAGGCTATAGGCCTGATGTGGACTTATTTAACCTCGGCAAAGGCATCTGTGAACTGCCTGCTGTAGCGGTCTTCATAAACTGGGAAGAAAAATATTGATTCACAGCTTGGACATGTGAACATGTTTCCACTTTCGTACTGAACCTTCAAAACCAGGTTTGCATTGCATGATTCACATCTTTTCATACCGTTTCTCCTTTGTGGTTTTGCCTTAGTCAAGCTGTTTATTGCCTGAGGTGTTAATAATATCCAACTGTCCAAAAATGTCATTGACTTGTCAATAAATTGACATAGCCTGTTGATACTTGCCAAAGTCTTTTCTCTAATATCGCTGATTTTCATTAGCATATCCCCATATGTGTCTCTATAGTATATAATCGGCATATTGGCATTAAATCATTAGTTTGCAAATACCATGCCATGAATCTGCGGCAGAATATAGATTAACTGGTGTCATATTTTGGCAAATAGATATGCCAGAGGGACAAAATATGTTAGTGATAATGCAGCGGTTACTTCATGCCCATTTTAAGCCGTTTCAGGCGTTTTGCAGGAGTTCCTCAAACTGCTCAAGCAGCGTGTTTTCGTTGAATGGTTCGTCAAGCGGCACTCCGGCTGCCTTCCATTCCTTCAGACAGTCCTCCGGCTTTATGCCCTCAGCTCTGATACGGTTTGACAGCAGATTGAAATAGTTGTATCTTATCTCGAAATTCTCATATATAAACCACTTGACCTGCTCAGGCTGAAATATCTTGTCTATTTCGGCAACCGCCTCGGTGACCAGTATGTGCAGTCTGTCTTTTTGGAAATATGACGCCGATGGATTTGCCAGCAGGAGTTTACCTTTGTGGGCAAGCAGCATATCAAAAAATAAGTTCCTCTCCACAAGGTCTGTCAGCGCCGACGCTACCCTGTGCATGTCCTCTATCATCACCTGTATAATATCTGCCTTGTCAAATATTCCGGCGGATTTCACAAGCTCCATCGAAGGCGAATCGTTGCCGAGGATATAAAAAGACAGCAGCCCTCCGAACTCCCCCGCAAATTCTACATTTCTCAGGGCGCCTTCTGCGTTTTGTAAATTAATTGAAAACGGTCGTTCCATCTTGTTAAGCATCGAGACCTGCTCACCGCTAAGTCTCAGCAAACGGCGTAAAAAATCAATCTGTGTATCAAAGTCCTGGCCTATCAGGGCTATTGTCCTGGGTTTGGGGATACCGCCGAGGCACTCGAGATAATATGTGTGAAACAGGCCTTCAAAGAGGCGGCTTCCAAGCTGCAGGAACAGGTTTCTGGTGTCGCCCGTGCCCCTGTCTGAAAGTACCTTGCTTGTGTATCTATTAAAACGCACTGTCTTTCTCTGTGATGGGTCAACGTTTACCAGATATGAGACTTCACTGAGGATATCATCAAGCTCGTTACTTACCGTGACCAGCGCGTTGTACTGCGCCTCGTCAACAGATACGCCGCGTTTTATTCTTGCGATGTCGTCATTGAGCGAGGTGATTTTCTTTTGCAGCGGCTCCATGAAAGAGTAGTTAATCGTGTTAGACCACCAGTCAAGGTGGCTGCTAAGAGGCTCAAAAAACATTGTGAGTGACATCTTAAGTTCACGAATGAACTTATCCTTGTCTATGAATTCGGCGGCGGCAGTCTCTTTCTTAGTGTCCTTAAAGAATCCAAATTTGGATGTGGTTTCACCAGTGCCCGTTGCATCAGAGACGCGTTTTTTCTGCACATTGGGCAGGAAAAAACTTGACGTACTTGTCGCCTGCATGTCTGCTCGCCTGACCTCAAGCCCCAGCTCGTTGAAGGACTCCGTATATCTTGCCTTGGCTGCGTCAATGGCGTTGAGAAAATCGCTTTTAACGTTTTGAGTCTTCTCCCGTATCTCCTCTATCCTTGAGAGAAACTCCTTGTCATGCAGCGGGTTAAAGTTGTATCTGTACCCGAAAATCCTCGACAGCTCCAGATTGTAGTAATTATACAGCTCTGTGGGATTGAGATGTCCCTTCCACTTAGCAACAAGGGCGTCTTTATCGCGCATCATACGCTGGAGAAATCCGCTGATGCCTGCCAAATCTTTTGTTTGCTGCTCGATATTGGCTTCTTTATTGGCGTCTTCGCCTATGGTGTTCTTAATAAGATTATTCAGGGCATTTGTTTCATCAACGGTCTTCTTTAAATTTTTTAGTGTATACTCACCCTGAAGCTGCTTTACAAGGCTCCTGATAACAAAGACAAACTCATCCATGCCGGAGTCCTGCCACGCCTTGACTTCATTGCTGTCCTTGATATATTTCATTGCCAGCGAGGTCTCTACCTGTACGATTGGGGCGTCCTTCAGTTTTGTAAACGGTGCAAGGGATTTTTCAAGGTCACTCTTGTATTTGGTCAGAAGGTCTGTAACCGCCACCTTCCTGCCATCGCCCAGGCTCTTTTCTACCACTGCGGCCTTACACGTCTGGACAAACATGATGCGCTGGTCAGCGTCCATTATCTTGTTCAGAACCCTTTTGTCGGCCTCTTTCATCGGGCTTGTTATTGCAGAGAGATATATTATCATATCGGCCTGCGGCAGGAATTCACGCAGTGTGAGGTCTTCGTGTTCCTTATTGCCAAAGGCATCAAGACCGGGGGTGTCCGCTATCTCCGTGCCCTCATCCAGCAGGAAGCTAGGCAGGGAGAGCCTGATATACTTTACATTGAACTTGTTCTGAGGGTTTTCATCCTCTGACGTATATTTCCATATGGACTCGGTCAAGACCTCCTGACCTCGTTTTTTCACCTGGCTGCCGTTGTCGAAGTTTAACTCCAGCTCCGGTTCCGGCGACTTCGAGCAAAACACAATCATGTTCGTAGTGGCCTTGCTTTGCTCCTTTAGTATCTTCTTCCCAGTGCCAAGCAGGACGTTCAGCAGAGACGACTTCCCTGAACTGGTGATACCGACAAGGCCGCTTTTAACCGTGTGCTTTGAAAACATGCCCAGGTTGGCGGTTAGATTTTCTATCCTCCTGCCGAACTGCTCCATCCCAACGTCCTCAAGCCTGAGCATTGCGTCTTTGAGCCGGTGTAAAAACTCCTGTATTCGTATCTCGTCTCTTTCTGTCATATCAATCGCTGCCTGCTTGGCGTGTCTCTTCCCATTCGTGCTGGAGTTTCAGATACTTCTGTTCCAGTTCTCTCTTTTCGTCCTGATATTTTTCAGCAAGGCTGCGTGTCTTATGCAGTTCGGTTTCAAGCTGCTTAAACTTGTTTTTGAAATAATCGTCACCAGCAAGCCTCAGAAGCTCAACGTCAAGTTCATCGTTTTCAGCTTCTAAGCGTCTGATGTGTGCGTAGAGAGTGTCCAGGGCGCTTATCAAATCGTTGGCAACCTTTTGATTAGTATCTCTTTCCTTTGCTGAGATGTTCAGCAGCTTTTTCACTGACAAAAACACGCCCTGAAGCACATCGTTCTGGTCTTTAACCGTGTTATTAGTCAGTTGTTTTATTGCGCCAAGCTCTGCCATGAGCGGGCCATAATGTCTCCCCGTATCACTATTGGCGACATTCTCATCTATATATTTCATAATATCAGTGCTGGTATTAGTTATCTTTGACAGCGTTGCACGCTCAAAGCCTGCTATCTTGTTCTCTACGCCTGATAAGGCCTCATCCACCTTGCCGCTGAAAAATGGAAGCTGCTTCTCTATGACCATTATTATATCCAGAAGCATCTTGTTCTGGTCTTTCACGTTTTGCTGCATGGACTTGCTTACATTCTGAACATCGCCTTTGAGCGTGGCGTTTTGCTCTTTTGCGTCCATGATGTTCTTTCCTATGTACTCCTCGATGTGTGTTCTCAAGTCATTCATACTTGTCAGGTACTGCTTGTTAAAGACGATGGCGTTTTCCCTTTCCTTGTTGAAATCGCTTATCAATTTCTTCATCGAGTAGTATACGCCTTTGACCATTTCTCCTTCTTCTTTATCTCTCAACTGAACAGCTTGTTTTATCAACGCCATATCTTCGTTAAAAGCAGACATTATCGATTTTTCACTATGTGTCTTGGCTTCAATGGCAGCTCTCACTGATTTCTCTACTTCGTCGAGCTTGCTGCCGATCAAATTTGTTGAGCCCTCAGTGGCAGCGGCAATATCCTTTTCCATCACCTTCAGGGAATCACCCACCCTTCTTGTCATAGAATCGATAGCCTGTGCCCTTTCCTCATCAGAACCAAGTCGTTGTATCGCCTCGTTCATGGCAGCTAAATCATTCTTAATAGCGCCAGAGGCTGCCGCGGCCTCCTCTGCCTGTCTATAAATGCCGTCAATGCCGTCCATTACCTGCTTTAGCATATCGAGATTAGTCTCTCCAGCGAGCTTTGCGGTTGACTCGACAATAGCTGCCATTCTTTTGTCCATACCAGTAAACGACGCGTCTATCTTTGAGGAAACACCCTCTATCTGCGTACCAAGATTCTTTTGAAGCATA
>LNQR01000102.1 GCA_001541255.1 Candidatus Magnetominusculus xianensis | reverse complement strand
CCTTTGGGGGCTGGACTATGAAAAATATAAGGACTTGCTGTAACATAAAAAGGACAATTTTTTGTCTTGACAAACGGGTCCACTATAGAGAGTAAACGCCTCAAGCCCGAAACTCCACCTGATTATGACGAGTATCATATTGCCTTCTCTTTTCGTCATATGGCTCAAGTCCGTGATTTTTCCTTAAGTAGCTGCAGCAAAAACGAAAAAGCGTCTGTTGCCGACAAGCTATATATGCTTGGACAAACAACATGGAAGCAAATCCATAGAGAACCGAAAGAAAAACTTGGTTGTGAGATGATTCCGGTCAGCCAATTGAAGGCGAAACTACCTTCTTGCATTGAGGAAATAACAAAAGTCATGGTTTTCCGATTCTCAGAAAAAGGACGTTTGGCAGGCGATAGGGAACGTGATATATTCAACATTATTTTTGTAGCACCAAACCATGACTTATACTAAAATATTTGAGTTATAAGGACTTCCTTCCCTATGACCGTAAACCCTGCTAATGCCAATCATAGTGCTTTTGACCGGTTTTGGATGTGGTTGTCAAGACAAGAGTTGACTATTTTAATCAAATTGGTTATTATAATTAAAAACGGAGGGTTATAGTATGGTTGTAAAAGCAACGGCAGTTAAAACACACTTTGGTAAATATCTCGAGGATTCTATTAAAGACCCTGTAACCATAGAGAAGTCTGGTAGAAAGGTAGCCGTCTTATTATCTATAGAGGAATACGAAAGATTAACCACCATTGAAGATAGCTACTGGGCTGAAAAAGCAGCCGAGGCAGAAAAGGAAGGATACTTAACCCATGAAGAATCTATGGCAGCACTAAGACCTTAACGTGCTAACCCTCCATATAACAAGGCAGGTTAGGAGCTTCCTTAGAACCCTCGACTCTAAACAATATGCTCAAATAACGAGGAAAATCCTTGCTCTATTGGATACCGGCACAGCCAATGACTCTAATAAATTAAAGGGCTATGACTACTCAAGGGTGGATGCAGGCGAATACCGCATAATCTACAAAGTAGAGAATAATTGTGTTTATGTACAGCTTATAGGTAAGCGCAACGATGGCGAAATCTATAAATCCTTAAAGTAGGCTGACCTCCAGTTTCAATTTGACTTTTGAAACTGGATAGATTAAGGCCGAATTGGATAAGGGTTAATTGAAGATGTCCTTGATATTGACTTGCAAACCTTCGATGACCTTAGACTCAACTGTACCTTCAATTTCGGCAAAAGAGTGTATTTCGTACTTTTCGTTTTCCAGCGTTAGAATTTCAATAGTCAAAAACTCAGGTAATACCATCCAATACTCAGGTACTTTGTACCTTTCGTAGATATCCCTCTTGACCTCGGTATCCCTATTATATGTGCCAGGAGATATTATCTCACAAACCATATCAGGCACACCTCTGATCCAGTCTTGTGCTATATTCATGTGTTCTTTCTTTATAAATAATATGTCAGGTTGAAGTCTATTGAAGCCTTCCTCGAAGATAATATCGAGAGGTGAAAAATATGTATACCCTAAACCTGTCCGTTCTACAAACCTGTCTATTTTTCTAAACAGATTGACCGCAATATTCTGATGTCTGAAAAACGGACTAGGACCCATAACTTCCTCTCCATCGATGATTTCCGTTAAGTCTAAATCTCTGGCTTGCATATATAGGGATTATATCATTTGTGTCGAGGGCTTGTCTATTATGATGTTTAAAACTGTGTCCTCTGATAATTGCCCACCCTCTGATAATTACCCAGATGAGATGTCGTTTAGGATAATCTTTCGATAAAATCTTTTGCCGTATTAATAGCACCTTTAACCGTACTAACGCTATGAAGCATACCCCTGTAGTAACCTGCGATGTGCAGCTCATCATAGATATCTTCAAATTGTCTGAGAAGCTTGCCGTTATGTTGTGAGGCAAAGCTTTTGATGGATTTTCTGTATTCCTCAACTTTTTTGGGTAGCTTCTTTTTCTCTAGGCCATGCAGCAAGAGATATGTATCTATTGCCTTTAAAACACCGAGATAAGCAATCCCACATGCGCTCTTTACGTATTTATCGTCAGTGTACAGATTATCCTCTATAGGAGACTTCTTTAAGGTTTCCTTAGCGTTTTCAATATATCGCATCGCTTCTTGCGGCATTGATTTATTATAACACGGCGGGTTGAGCAATTGATATGCTCTTATCGCTTAAGGTTATTTCTAAGAGGAAGTTTATTGCAGTATTTGAACTTCCCTGTCAAGAGTTACCTTATAGCGTTCATAAACCGTATCCTCAATCAGTTTTGCAAAGTCTATGACCTCGGTAAATGTTGCATCGTCATAGTTAACAATTGCAAGCGTATGATTTGGGGCAAGTCCAACCCGTCCTTTTCTGAAGCCCTTACCGAAACAATTATCAATGAGAAAAGCGGCTGAGAGTTTTACCTCAGAGTCCGCCCCAGAGTCCGCCCCAGGGTTCGATTGAGGCCAATACCAGTTTCTATTTTGTGCAGCGCCATCTAAGACCCCCATTATCTCATCAAAATGACCGGCTGATATAACAGGGTTTTTATAAAATGACCCGGCGCACTTAAACCGGCGATAACCTTCCAGTTGCAGCATTCCCTTGTGTTCTCTGATTTTCAGTACTGCCGTCCTGACATCTTGCAAGGTTATATCGGCGTCCTTCTGAAAATATGTCTCCAAATCATGATACTTGACAGATGGTTTACCAGCACGCTCTAAAGCAAATCTAACCGATGTAATTATATACCTGCCAAACGCTTCTGAATTAAACAAACTTTTTCTGTAGGAAAATTTACATTGGGCATTACTAAATCTGACAATATTTCCATCAGCAGTATCAACTGCAATGACCTCATCAATCAAACCCTCCACCGACTGCCCGTATGCGCCGATGTTCTGAACCGGTGAGCCGCCCACTGTCCCAGGGATTCCTGAGAGACACTCTACCCCAAACAGATTCTCACTGACACATTCACTAACAAATCTATCCCAAACAACACCTGCTCCACAGGTCTTATAAACAGTCTCTCCATCTGTGGAAGTATCTGATTCAGTGTTTGCAATATGAATTATCAGGCCGTCGTAGCCTCTGTCACTGACTAAGAGATTACTGCCGCCGCCTAAGACATAAAATGGTACACCTTGGCGTCTTGCAAACTCAACAGATTCATAAACGCTGCCGCTGTCCTCCGTCTTTACATAAAACCTCGCAGGTCCCCCTATGTTAAATGTTGTAAGCTCTGACAGAGGATAGTTTTCTAATATATTTAAATTCATAGTAGATTAAGATAACAATTAAAGAGGTAATTTTGCAAACCTGTTGCTGTGGTATCAAGACCACCCATTATCAAATTACGGTGTTAAATGGAGTTCGTGGTCAATGGCGATGCTTAAGGGCGGCAACGCGATATTTACTGTATCCCAAACATGACGAGATGACACATCTTCATAGTCATGGCGATATATGTTACCAGCTCCGGCCATTTGTCGCCATGCAATATAAGGGTGCCTTTCTTTGATAGAATCAGGCAACCGACGCGATGCTTCAGATATTATTTCAAGACAACGAGTAACAGCATATATTATTCGCAGGTCTTTACTAAAAGACTCGTAATCCAATCCTTTGGTGAAATCAACAGCAAGATCAATATGATAGCGGATGTCCATGAGAGCAGCACGAATGGAATTAAAAGGCATAGCGTGTTTCAGTAGTTACATTAGTGCGTACATATGGTTTAAGAGCATCGCGATTAACAACATCTACTCGGCATTGAAATAAACCAGCGATATATTCTTTAAGGTCAACATAGTCAAAGATGGTTATATGACTTTCAGAGTCAAACTCAAGCAATATATCGATGTCGCTATCTGCGTGGTTGTCTCCGCGCGCAACTGACCCAAACAGAGCCACATGCCTAATGCCGCGCGCCCGTAAAAAAGCCTCGTTTTCCCTTAGCCTGATAAGAACTTCCTGACTGTTCATGAATTTATTATACCTTGCACTGCACCATCTTGACAACCTTCGTTGTCGAAGGGTAATGACTAAACTGCTGTTACCCTGTAATCTGTGAATTTAAAAATGGTCACGTTACTGGTATTGTAACGCTGAACGTAGTGCCCTCTCCAACTACGCTTTCACACTTAATATTACCTTTGAAGGTCTGCGTTATTAGATTGTACAGTATGTGCAGCCCTAGTCCGGTGCCACCGCCTGCCCTGTTTGTCGTAAAAAACGGATTAAATATCTTGCCCAGATTCTCCTCTGGTATCCCCTTGCCGTTGTCGCTGTATTTTATCAACAAAGAATCTCCGGTTTTTGCTATCTCTATGGTAATGATTCCCCTGTCTTTATCGCCAAAGGCGTGCATGAGGGAGTTTATCACAAAATTTGTTATAATTTGAGCAATTGCGCCGGGGTAGCTGTTTATCTCCAAATCCGCCGCGCACTCAAGCCTTACCTCACACGCGGTTTGTTTTAACTTTGGACTGAGACTTGTTATCACCTTCTCTATGTAATCCCTGACTTTAAACACACGCATTTCATGCGAGGTCTGGTCGGCTGAGACCATCTTGAAACTCTTGACCAGTTCGCTGGTTCGCTCAAGATTGGTCAGAATCAACTCACTGGATTTTGTGGCGTGCGTAAAATATGTGAAAAGCTCATCCTTCTTTGCGGTCTTATTGTTAATAGCGGCAGAGAGTTTGCTTGTCACGTCCTGCAGGTGAGACGCCGTGGTTACGGCTATCCCAATAGGGGTATTTATCTCATGCGCCACGCCTGCCACTAGTCCGCCGAGGGCTGCCATTTTCTCCGCCTCTACCAATTGACTCTGGCTCTGGCGCAAGGATTCCTCCACTTGTTTACGCTTTGCTATATCTTCCTGAAGCTGCTGGTTTGTAGTATTGAGTTCGTTTGTGCGGGCACTGACGAGTTCTTCTAGATGATTCTGATATTTTATCAATTCATTCTGGGCCTTTATTCTCTGGATGATGTTAAAGAGCAGGATAACGATGAATATAACCAGACCTGTCATAACCGCGGCAACACCCCAGATAATGTGTTTGTATTTGTAATAGAATGTCTCAGGCTTGTTTATGACAGTGGCCCCGGGCGGCAGGGCATGTATATCTATTTTAAATCTCTGGAGCGCGTTATAGTCGAACATAAATTCATTCGGGCTTTTCATAACTACGGGAATATCGCCGGGCTTCTCGCCGTTTAAAACTCTAAGGGCAAGCCTGGCGGCCTTCTCCCCCTGATAAAAACTGTTTTTTAACATGCCACCAACTATCCCGTAGCCCAGCATGTAGTCCACTGCCCCGTACATGGGGACATTCGCCGCACTGGCTATTTGAGGAATCGCCTCAGACGGCGTGTATAGTTCACCGCTTTTGTCTTTAAAAAAAGATAAGTAAAACACGGCGCTATTTTCGGGATTAAGGTGACTGACGGCGTCCATAACCTCCTTGAGTGTAGAGTTATCTAAGAAGGTAAAATTCACCGAACTACTGTAGCCGGAGGTCTTGTCTATGAATTCTTTTTGTAATAACGCCCCTGTGGTCATCCTGTCGTTTACCACTGTGAATGACTTTAGTTTAGGGTTCAGTTTCAGGGCAATATCAATCGTAGATTTAAAGTCGGCCTCTTCATTGACCCCCGTAAAATAATCGTATCCCGCAGTTTGAGAGCCATTAAAATTATTAATCCCACAAAAAACTGCCGGTACGCCGGGGAAAAGTTCTTCATGGTATTCTTTTACAAAGTCCAGCGCGTCGTCATCTGTTGCAATGATTACATCGAATCTGATTCGCTCATACTTGTACTTATATATTTCTTTCAACAGGGTCCTGTATTTATCGTCGTTTGCTACTTTTGAATCCATGTACTCGGTATGAATGGCGATGCCGCCCTGATTTCCAATAACGGACTCTATCCCTTTTACCTCGTTATTTGTCCATGAGTAGCCGTAGTTATAGGAGTTGATAATCAGGACATGTTTTTCCTGCTTGCCGGAGGCATCAGGACAGAACACGCTCACATGCAGCAGGATTACTAAGACGATAAACAGGCTTCTCAGCCCGGCACGCCATATATTATGCTTTGGCACACGGTCTATCATGCCAGGGTATTGAAAAATGTCTCCGACCTCAGCCCCTGTCTTAACGACTCGACAATCAGTATCTCGTTCGGGACAATGTTGCCAAGATTTACATTAGCACCGAATCTGTTGATAAAATAGCTCTGGTTTACGTGTCTGGGCGCCTCGAAAATTAAATCCTTACTGTCATATGATTCCACTATTGCATCAAAAATATTCAGCCTCAGCGTGCCATCCTCCTGAAATATTCCACCAGTACCAGTAGCCCTGGCCTCTATTATAACATAAGCACAACCCGCGTCTTTAAGCCTCTTTATTTCGTCTATCCACTGAGTATCTGTCATTAAATCAGCCGCCTTTGGAGATTTGGAGCCAACCTCACCTACTACTGTGAAGTGTCTGTATTTTTCACGCACAGACCCTATTATCTCTATACGGTGATTTATATCAATAGAAAGCGTCCCTGCTGAGACTTCAATCCAATCAACCCCAAAAGATACAAGATAATCGCAATACCTATCAATAGAAGTTTGGTTGAAAAACTTCTCGAACAGTGTGCCTCCGAAACAGACTTCAATGCCAAAGTCCTTATAGAGCTTCACCTTCTCTTTGAGAAATGGCACGATATAGGCTGAACCAATCCCAAACTTTGCAATATCAATAAACTGATTATAGTCTTTAAGGTATCCCTCCAGATAGCCCAGCGGAAGGCCCAAATCCATTATAGCGGTAATACCGTGTTTCCTCGGCTTTTGTATTCTTGCAGGTAATTTTAGCGACATAAGTCCTCCTTAGTTTTTATAATTATCTGTAGACCGTGCAAATACCTCATACACCTCAGGAAGCTCTATTCCCTTTGCCAAGAGCATACCCTTACGCATGGCAACAATAAACTGCTTGTTAAGGCGAATTGGAATATCACGCGGTGATATATGCTTGTCGATAATATCTACTGCCATAGAAGCGGCAGTCTCACCCTGTTCAAACGGCGACACCCCTACAGATAACATGCACCCGTCCTCAACATTAAAGAGGTTAAGGCCCAGTACGGGAACTTTAGAGTTTGAGTTCGTCCACTCTACCACCTCGTTTGGATGGACCAGCTCATCTTGTCCAGTCCCTGTTGAACGTTTAAGCGTCCTGTAGTTGGCTACCAATATATAGTCGGCCCTGGCGCTGTCCTCTGTTATGAATTTTTTCCACTGTGTAAAATCTCTGGCAACATATGAGCCAAGGTATTCAAACGGGGTCCAGTCGAAGGCGTCGATGTATTTTTTATCTATCGCAAGCGATGTAGAGTTGTCGGCTATATACATTATTTTAACATTTCCTGCAGCCACATGCCTTTTTGCGGACTTTTCAATAGTGTCAATGGTCTCTTTCATTGCCTTATACTGCTTGTGCTCAAGGATACCTGTTACATTTGCTGCCCCTTCGTAACCATAAGGGGAGTATTCTCCGTTTAATCCGGCAAATACAATGTTTATTTTCGGATTGTTTACATAATATCTTCCAACCAGTTCCGAGGCATCGTCATCTACGAGAATCAACACATCGGGCTGCCATCTTTGCACTGCCTCACGAGCCTGAATGCCTGCCTTTCGCTTGAAGGCCGGTGATGTATGGTTTTTAACATCCATATAATGCCACTTAACGGAATAGTTCGGATGTTTCTTTAAAACCCGCTGCAGTCCTACCGTTATATCCCTGCACCAGGCATAGTCAGGGTCATAGCTGTGAATTACCAGTATTATTGGCTTTGTTATGCTGCTGAAAAGTACCACAGCAGCAGATAATATCAAGAAAATGACGATAAGCACATTTATTACCGCTTTTCTTCTCACAGGACTCCTATCATGGTCCAGAACGGAATCGACAAGTAAATGGCTGCAACTTTGACAAAAAACAGTAACAAGTTTACTACGCTGACACTGCGTTCCTGCTGATTGACGACTGCTTTGGTGGCATTTCTGAAATTTGACAAATATGGGGCCTGAAACGGGAAGACCGCAGTCTCGGCAAAAAACAGAATGAGAAATCCCGTAAGCCACGTACTGATTCCACTTGCCTTTGCCAGGGGCAAGAGTGTTGCGGCAAAAATCAAGACCACTGCATTCATAGGTATTATTATTCTTACGACAAATATGGTTAAAGCAATCAGGACAATAAACTGACGAAAATCAGAGTGCATATAATTTGCTAGCCAGCCAAGATTCTTAACCACTATCAGGTCAATCTTCAGATAGTTCATTGTGTTGACAAGCCCTATCATGCTCCCAAGAAGAAACAAAAATGACCAGTCTATTTTAGTCCTGAAATCGTTGGGGTTGAGCACTCCGACAAACAGCAGGGCAAACATAATTGCAAATGCAACCCAAGTAACGCTAATTTTTGTAATTGTCGCGGCGAACATGCCAGCGGCGAGGACTACTATACCAAACACCGCTATCCATTCGACAACTTTAAGCCGCCCCATCTTTACTAGTTCATCATTTATGAAATCCTTGTTCACGTTCAGTTTGTGAAAAGAGCGTAAATAGAGCGCAAGGATTATAAAAAACGATATAAGCATCGTGCCCGAAACCACTAATGAGGCATATGACCACTTGATAAATTGAAAGGACTGCTGCTCCTGCAATGGAAGCATCCCATAAACTATCAGATTTAACGGTGTGCTGCTTAGAAATGACGCCGAAAGGAGGGTAATACCTATTAGACTGCTTGCAAACAACGCAGTCTTTGAGCGTGCCATCGTCCTTTCGTCAAGATCGAGGCCGTTGTACGAGTGTGTAACTATCTCATTTAGCACGGGGGCTACGATTGCCGCCCTGCCGGATATAACCGGCACGAGGGGCGTAAATATAAGCCCTGTAAAGAATAAACTTATCTGATACCAAAACGTGTTTGGAGGCATTATCTTTAACATCATCAACGAATACCTATGGCTCAGACCAGAAGTTACGATTACTGTCCCAAGCCCGAGTACGCTGACGGCAAGAAAAAACCCTTCAGATGCAAAACCCGAGAGTATTACCTCGTTTGGGGCAAGGCTGAAAAGAATGAACATTAAAGTAGAAAACAGTCCTGGAACAAAATCCGGCAATATCTCCGTTATCCACATAACCAACGTCACTGATACAACGGCGGCAAAGATTGAACTTTCCCTGTTAAACCCCGCCTTCTGCGTGTACAAATATACGGCCACCGGCACAATATTCGTCAGCAGCCAACCCGTGTACTCTCTCCATGAAACCGTTGTTTTTCCACTTACCTGTTGTTCCATGTTGGATGGAGAATGAACCGTTACCTCTTCCAGTTAAAACATAAGATAGTAATATCATCGGACTGCTCCGCGCCTGCTGTGAATTGACCCAATCTGCTAACAACATTTTCTACGATTTCCTTAGATGACCTGCCGCGGTTTTCCCTAAGAAGTTCTATCAGCCTGTCCTCGTTGAAGAGCCTGTCCTGTGCGTCCATGGCCTCGGTGACACCGTCGGTAAAGAGAAATATGGTATCTCCGCTGGAGAATGTTAACTCATCGGCTGTGAAGCGCTGCTGGTCCATCAGCCCAAGTGGTATGGCAGATGCCTCATCAAGAGGTTTTACCTCGCCTGAGCTGTAAATCATGTACGGGGGGTTATGTCCGCCGTTGCTGAATGTGCATATGCCTGTAGCAGTATCTATAATCCCAAGAAAGACCGTTACGAACATGGACTTTTCGTTATCTTTGCACAAGTCAGCGTTGACTATTTGGAGGATTTCGCCGGGGTCGGTATAGACCCTGGCTATGACCCTGAGAAGCGTCTTTGTAACAGCCATGAAGAAGGCCGCAGGTACTCCTTTATCTGCCACATCACCAACAACAAAGCACAGGCGTGTATCATCAATAAAAAAGAAATCATAGAGATCTCCGCCAACCTCTTTGGCCGGGCGCATGAAGGCATAGATGTCAATCCCGGAGGCTGAGGTGTCGGAGAAGTTTACGGGCAGCATCCCCGCCTGAATATCCTTGGCCAGCTTCATGGATTCCTCTATCTTGTGTTTCTCTATGTTTTCAAACGCCATGGAGATGTTGTTGCAGAATATTTCAATCATATTTCTGTCTATCTCGTTGAGTTCCCTGTGGCTGTTGATATAGACCATGTTGTAGTGACTTGGTTTATTCCTGAAATACACGGCGCATGAGTTTCCAGCGAATATGCTCTTCTTTTGTGCCTCAGCGCTGAGGAGCATATCAAACTCCCCGGGCTTAAACACCTCGCTTGCGAGCCTTCCGTTGTGCTGTCCATAGGCACCAGTCCCCTTGACAATCGTGATGTTCCCTGTGGCGCTGCCAACAAGAAAGGATGAGTCCAGATGATATACAGAGTTCTCATCAAGCCTCAGGAGCGAGGCCAGTTGAGTCAGAATGCCTGAGATAAAGTCCTCCATCGACTTGACTTCAAACAGGGATGGGAAGGCTACAATAATCTGTTCCAGCCCCCGCTTGGTACCGTTGATAGTAACGAGATTCCTGTAATCACGCAAGGTGGAGATAATCGCCGTAAATAGTTTCTGTTTAGTGAGTTCATTTTTTGACTTATAGTCGTTGATTTCGTACTGCATGATTACTTTGTCTTCCGGTGCCTGCCCTGGCTGGCCGGTTCTCAGGATGATGCGAACGAGATTGTTGTTTAGCGTATCACGAATATATTTTACGACCTGAAGGCCGGCGTCGTCTGTCTCCATGACGACATCCAGCAATATGACGCAGCAGTCGGGATTGTCTTCGATAAGTGTCTTAGCCTCTGCCCCAGTGTATGCCTGTAAAAAAGTAATTCCCTTGTTATCGAAGACTACATCCATCAGGCTCAGGATAGTTGCGTCATGCACGCCCGGCTCATCGTCAACTATCATGACCTTCCACTTGTCCTTGCTTACTACGGCAGTGACGTCACCTTCTGTGTCATCTGCAAATAAATCATCAAGGTCGTCAATAGGCGGCAGCACAGAAGCGTCCATCATATCCTGTACGCTGCACACACACTGTTTACCAATATATCATGCGGCATTTCCCAACTCCTCGAGCAGTTTTTTATTGACATTGGAGTATACCACACTGACGGTATACCCGGCAACCAGGGCAAACGCATTTGAAAAATTCGATTGTAATTCTCAAATGCGTTTGCCTTGTGTGGGGGATATTGAGGAAAGATTGTCTCTTATGCCATAATAAAACCCATGAATAGTCTTTTTTATGGCGATAATTTGTATGTCTTAAGAGAACATATCCCTGATGTTTCTGTTGACCTGATTTATCTTGACCCGCCATTTAATTCTAAGGCTGATTATAATATATTATTCAAAGAGCAGACGGGGGAATCGTCAGGGGCGCAAATCACAGCGTTTGAGGATACGTGGCACTGGAACGAGGAAGCAGGGCGGACTTTTCAGAATATTGTGGACACATCACCGGCCAGTGTTGTAGAGATGATGACCGCGTTTAAACGATTTGTCGGACTCAACGATATGATGGCGTATCTTACTATGATGTGTGTGCGGCTGGTTGAGCTTAGACGGGTATTAAAAAATACAGGTTCTATCTATCTTCACTGCGACCCTACAGCAAGCCATTATCTAAAAATACTCATGGATGCGATATTCGGTAAAAAAAACTTTAGGAATGAGATTGTATGGTGTTATCGGGGAGCAGGCTATCCTAAAAAAGATTTTGGCAGACGACATGACATAATATTCCGCTATTGCAAGTCTTCAGACTATATTTTTAATCTTGATGATGTGAGAGAGGAATATGCTGAAGCAACAAAGGAAAGGTTTAAACATTATATCGGCAATATCAGAAATGGAAAAGATTTTGGAACTCAATCTTTGAATCCTCTCGGAAAACAACCTGATGATTGGTGGCAAATTCAACCAATTGCGCCATCATCAGGAGAAAGGCTTGGTTATCCTACTCAAAAACCGGAAGTGCTGCTGGAAAAAATAATACTGGCATCATCAAACGCGGATGATACAGTTCTTGACCCCTTCTGTGGCTGTGGGACAACTATAACGGCCGCCCAAAAATTAAAACGTCAATGGATAGGCATAGATATAACACATCTTGCCACTAACCTTATCAAAAAACGATTAAAAGATATGTTTGATCTTGAACCTAAAAAAGATTATCTTGTCATTGGAGAGCCAGAGGACTTGACTGGTGCAGAAGAGCTTGCGAATCAAAACCGTTATCAATTTCAGTGGTGGGCGCTGTCTCTTATCAATGCCCGTCCGTATGGAGATAAGAAAAAAGGTAAAGATACCGGTATTGACGGATATATCTATTTCAATGAAGATATGGGCAAAGTAGCCAAGTGCATTGTGTCTGTTAAGAGCGGCAATGTTAGTGTCAAGGATATTCGGGACTTGGGACATGTGATGGATAGAGAACAAGCGGAACTGGGAATATTCATAACATTAAAAGAGCCTACACGGGATATGAATAAAGAAGCGGCTGGAAAGGGATTGTACCGGTTTACTCTCTTAAACAAAGATTATGCGCGAATCCAGATATTAACGATTGAAGATTTATTCAACGGCAAGAAGCCTGACATTCCATCAATTTATCAGATTTCTACATACAAAAAAGCTGAGGCTGTTGACCATACAGACGAGCGGTTAGATTTCTAAGAAAAAAAATTCAAACTTAGATACTGTCAGCAAGAACCTGAAACAGAAGGAAATAACAGGAACAGTTTGAATCCCCCTGTTTCGTTTTATTATGATTGGGGCAAGAGTTGGGACACAAGTTCAGCCCCCGCCATACGCTCCGCACAATATCTCATTTAACGGCTGTGATAATTGTAACCGAGCCCTCTTCGATTTGAATTCCAATATGCCTGAATCCGGCTGCACCTAACCACGCCTGATAGTCCTCGAATAAGAAAGTGTCTCCATCAGATGTATGTAAAAGCATGTTGAGAGAAAACATTAATGGAAAAGCCTTTTCAGAGCGCTCTGCATCTGGCACCATCTCAGGGATGATGACCTTGCCGCCGGGCTTAAGACAGCGGTATATCTTTTTCAATAATTCTTTAGTATGTACCTCTCCCTCCGAATGACAAATATGCCCAAGCAGGGCAATATCATAAGTATCTGCACCAAAATTCAATTCGCGAATATTGCCAGCCAAATAACTGTATTGAGATGCCACGTTGAAGCGCTCTACATATCCCTTTGTCACTTCCAGTACCTCGGGAAAATCAACAGCGGTAACGGTAATACTCTTGTCTTTCTGTGCGAAAGGTATGCTCCACGGGGCTGCGCCAGCCGCTACATCCACAATCTTCAGTTCACCGGCTGCACCAATCACATCGGCAAGCCTGCACGCAATGCCGTAAGAAAGAGGAAAGATTCGCGCGACCAGCTTTTTGAAAAACTCAGGGCCTTTCTGTGGCGTGTCAATCATATCAGTCGGCATACCAGTCGGCATGTCAGCCAGATTACCCGTCCTGACTACCTCTGTCAGACGCCCCCATGTATTCCACAAATCGGTCACATGTCCTGTCAGTATTCCAAGGTATGATGGTGAGTTATCCACCAGATAAGCAGTAGCAACCGGTGTCAATTCATAGGTATCCTTGTCCGGCTTTTGCAGAAACATCAACCCCGCAAGCGCATTGAGCAGACGCCCCATAGCGCCTGGATTTGCGCCTGATGCACGGGCAATCTCATCAGCGGTCTTGCGTCCTTCAGAGATATGCGTAAACACATCGAAATCCACACCAGTGCGTAATATGCTTGACGTCCAAAAAGCGAATACGGTACCCAGTACCGGTTCAGGGCTTACGACCTCATCCTGTTGAGCCATTTATAAACCTCCTTGCTGTTGAAATATTTAAAGTTTATTTTCATCAATTCCACTTATTTTCATAAGGTGTTTTTGTAAACCTGTTTTGAGAGGCTTACGTCCATAGCACTGGAACTGAAATGCGTGTACTAAAACCCTCTTAAATGTATCAATATTATGATACTACTTGCCGCGCTCATTGCGAAATTTATTTTCCCGGCCCCCCTTATACAAAGCCTTCTTTCATTGAGAATTGTTGCGCTAATGCAGCATATTTAAGCCTCCGCCAGCGGGTGGCATTTTTCGTAAACGTCCATGAGGTGCTGAATATCGAGGTGTGTATACTTTTGCGTAGTAGACAGTGATGCGTGCCCTAGTAGTTCCTGGATTACACGCAGGTCCGCCCCGGAGTGCAGCAGGTGTGTGGCAAACGTATGGCGCAGCGTATGCGGGCCGACAGCGCCTTCAACACCCGTCATACGGGCAAACTTTACCACGATTCTGCGTATGTATCGGTCACTGAGGCGCTCACCTGATGTGTTTATAAACAGTGCTGCGGGGTCTTTTGATATTCTGGGGCGCGCTGAGTCTTCTTTAACCAGCAGCCGCTCAACAAGATATGTCTTCAGCGCCCCCAGTGCATATGAACCGATTGGTACAATACGCTCTTTTTTCCCCTTGCCGCGAACTTTTACCATTGCTTGTTTAAGATTTATTGATTCCATATCTGCACCGGCAAGTTCGCTTACACGCAGGCCGCTTGAATAGAACAGCTCCAGTATAGCCTTATTGCGCGCAGCGGTAAAGCCTATCCCCTCGGCCTTTTCCATCATTGTAAAGACGTCGTCCTTGCTCAAAAAATTCGGCAGATGTTTTGGAACCTTCGGCGAAGGAACCAGACGCGTGGGATTTGCCGTAACTGCCCCTATGCTTGCAAGATAATTAAAAAAGGCCTTCACCGTTGACAGCCTTCTCATTACTGATGACTTTGCAAGCCCCTGTTTTGACTGCGCGGCCACAAATCCCCTGATGTCATACAGGTCTACAGAGGCAGGGTCTTTTTTAACGAAGGCAGCAAACTCATCGAGGTCTTTTTTATATGCCCTGAGTGTATGCGGGGAGGCATTTTTTTCGACCTCCATGTATCTGTAAAAATTATCTATTTGACGCAGCAACAAACGTCTCCCAGTCGGCCAATGCACGCGCTGCAACTGCCTGTCTCTTTTTTGCCTTGTCCCTGACTGGCACGGAAAGAGGAGGCAGAAGGCCAAAGTTTATGTTTGACGGTTGAAATGTTGATGGTCGGGCTGCAATAGAGCCTGTGATATGCTCAATCAGAGAGCCGCACGCAGTATAGCGCGAGGGCAGCGTCTCATCAAGCCCCCTTAGTTTGCGTGCTGCATAGATGCCGGCAAGAAGCCCCATAGCCGTTGACTCCAGATAACCCTCAACGCCCGTAATCTGCCCGGCTATGTAAATGTGTGGCATAGATTTAAGCGTCAAGTCCTTGTTCAGATGTCTTGGCGAATCTATATACGTGTTTCTGTGAATACTGCCGTATCGTAAGAACTCTGCCTTTTCAAGGCCGGGGACAAGCCTGAATACGTGAGACTGTTCGGTATACTTTAGGCGGGTCTGGCAGCCGACTAAGTTATATGAGGTCTTTTCGATGTTCTCTGCCCGCAGTTGAATTACGGCATATGGCTTGAGCGTAGTTCGCGGGTCAATGAGACCAACTGGTTTCAGCGGCCCGAAGCGCAGTGTATCTTTTCCTCGCCCTGCCATTACCTCAATAGGCATACAGCCTTCAAACACCTTTTCGTCCTCAAAATTCCTCACAGTTACCTTATCGGCATTTACCAGGGAATTATAAAATAAATCATATTCTTCAGCGCTCATAGGGCAGTTCAGGTAATCATCACCAGTGCCCTTGCCGTAGCGCGAGGCAAAGAATGCCTTTTCATAGTCTATGGATTCGGCATCAATGATTGGTGAGATGGCGTCATAGAAATAGAGTGACTGCCCGCCTAACATTTTTTGCAGTTCCTCAGCCAAAGTCAACGATGTCAACGGACCAGTGGCCAAAATAACGGCAGACTTTGTATCAAACGACGAAAGAGAGGCCACCTCGTCGTAAACTATTTTTATATTTGGATGTGTCCTAATCTTAGCGGTAATGAACTCAGCAAAAAGATTCCTGTCAACTGCAAGACACCCCCCGGCAGGTACTGACGTTGCCCGTGCCGCTGCCATGATGAGAGAGCCTGCCGCCTCAAGTTCCTGCTTGATGAGGCCGTGTGCCGATTCAGGAGAGTCAGAACGCAGTGAATTTGAGCAGACTAGTTCGCCAAGTAAGCCGGTCTTATGTGCCTCGGTCATCTTCCCTGGGCGCATCTCGTAAATAGTTACAGAAGCACCAAGCTCTGCCGCCTGATACGCAGCCTCCGAGCCGCTTAACCCGCCCCCTATTACAAACACCTCAGACACAGCGGTTAGTATATAATAATTTCAGAAAATAATGCAGACCTACTTTGTAATGCGTATGCACTACAGCATAGCTCAGACTGAAGCCGATTGCATGTTTGCCACTTGCTCTACGTCTTTGTCGCCTCTGCCGGAGAGATTAACTATAACAATCGATGACTTTGGCAGCCCCGGCACTATTTTTAATGCCTCAGCTACGGCGTGTGATGACTCAAGGGCTGGTATTATTCCCTCTGTACGTGCCAGAGTTTCAAACGCGCCAAGTGCCTCTGTGTCGGTTGCATATGTATATTTAACGGCATTGATATCGTGCAGCCAGGCGTGTTCAGGACCTACTGAGGCATAGTCCAGCCCTGCAGACACCGAATGTGTGCCGAGGACATTGCCGTCGTCATCCTGAAGCAGATAACTCTTTGTGCCCTGAAGAACTCCCATTGAGCCTCCGGCAAAGCGGGCGGCATGTCTGCCTGAGTCGATTCCCTCTCCACCGGCTTCAACCCCTATGTACTTAATATTCCCGGCGCGCTTATCTGTCAAAAAGGCATGAAACAAGCCCATCGCATTGCTTCCGCCACCTACACAGGCTATAAGATAATCCGGCAGCCTGCCCTCGGCCTTCAGGATTTGCCGCTTTGCCTCTTTCCCTATTATTGATTGAAACTCCCTGACTATTGTTGGATATGGGTGTGGGCCAAAGACCGTGCCCAGGACATAATGGGTTGTAGATACGTTAGACGTCCAGTCTCTGAGTGCCTCGTTTATCGCGTCTTTCAGTGTTTGTGAGCCTGCGTGGACTTCTGTAACCCTGGCCCCAAGCAGTTTCATTCTAAAGACATTCAGGGCCTGCCTTTTTGCATCTATTGCACCCATGTAGATTTCACACTCCAGACCAAAGAGTGCCGCCGCCGTAGCTGTGGCAACGCCATGCTGCCCGGCGCCGGTCTCTGCTATCAATCTCTGTTTACCCATCTGCTTTGCCATCAGGGCCTGGCCTATGGCGTTATTTATTTTATGTGCACCGGTGTGTGCAAGGTCCTCACGTTTCAGATAAACGCGGGCACCGGACAATTGACTAGTTAGTTTCTCAGCGAAAAATAGTGGCGTAGGACGCCCAATATATTCGGCATTAAGTTTTCGTAGTTGCGTCTGAAACCCAGCATCTGCCTTAAGAGCTTTAAAGGCTGCATCCAGCTCCTCAAGCGCGGGAATCAGCGTCTCCGGCACATATCTGCCGCCGTATTTTCCAAAGTATCCTGTTTTCATGTATTGCGTGATGGCTGTCTCTGTTATTGCTGCTTCTTAAATATACTCTCTAATTGTTTGAACCCGTTTTCCATAACGCTTTTGAATTCTTCCCTGCTTTTTTTCGATGTTTTAAGGAATTCCATCAAGGCCCTTTCCGCGTCATCGTGAATTATTTTTTCATTTTTTGATATTTCAGCCAGGACTTTTTCGCTGAGTTCCTGTATTTCATATATGTTGTCCAGTGTTGCTTTAAAAGAAGATTTTATGAACTCCAGGAAACTGGCAATGTCAAGCTGCAACTTCTTTTCCTCTCCCATTTGTGCTGCCTCCTCTGTAGTGCTTAATAAATGGCGCTTAATAAATCACCTGCGGCGCTATCCCCCTTGCCCGCATTGAATATAATACCCTTAATCTATTAGAATGTCAATATTTCGATGAGGAGGTACTGATGAAAAAACTCGTTTATAACAGGGCAAAGCAGTGGGCTGCTCTGCCTGTGTTTGACGATGAGACGAGATTAGAGATTCAAAGAATTATAGACAGCGCCGACATGAACGAATTAACAGACAGGTTTTACCGGCAGCTTGAATTTGGCACGGGGGGGCTGCGCGGTGTGCTTGGCGCAGGTACAAACAGGATGAATATCTATACGGTACGCATTGCATCCTATGGATTGGCACGGTATTTGTTAAGCCTGTACAAGGACATGGGGGCTGCTGTTTGTATTGCCTTTGACTCAAGGCATAACTCAGAGTTATTTGCCAGAGAAACGGCACGCGTGTTTGCAGCCAGCGGCATTAAGTCATATCTGTTTGACGCGTTGAGGCCAGTACCTGAGTTGTCATTCTGTGTACGCTATAAAAGGGCTGCCGCTGGTGTGTGTATCACGGCCTCACACAATCCCCCAGAGTATAATGGTTACAAGGTATTTTTTGGTGATGGCGGGCAGGTCGTCCCTCCTCACGACTTAAATATTATAACAGAGGTAAATAATATTACAGATATATCAGGCATACCCGTTGCATCGTTTGAGGCTGCTTTAGAAAGTGGACTAATCGAAATCGTAGGCCATGAAATTGACGAGGCATATCTTAGCGAAATTATGGGGCAGTCTGTTCACCCTGTTAATCAGGCTATCGGCAGCATAACTATTGTCTATACTCCGCTTCATGGCACCGGCTACAGGCTCATCCCTGAGATACTCAAAAGAAAGGGGTTTCCTCACTCAAGCATCTGCCTCGTTGAAGAACAGCTAAGGCCGGATGGAAATTTCCCAACCGTTCAAGTTCCAAATCCCGAAGAAAGGGATACCTTTACAATCGCCCTGCAATACGCCGCAAGGACAGACGCCGACATAGCGCTGGCCACCGACCCCGACTGCGATAGGATAGGTGTGGCTGTAAAAGATAATAACGCCAAACATGTCCTGCTAACTGGCAACCAGATGGGGGCACTGCTTACGGATTATATTTTAACCGGCCTCTCAGAAGCCGGTAAATTGCAAAGCAGCAACTCCGCCGTTGTGAAGACTATTGTTACCACAGGTTTGATTAATGATATATGTGACGCCTATTCGGTTGAGTGCGTAGAGCTTCTGACGGGGTTTAAGTATATCGGGCATTGGATTAAGAACAACCCGGGCAGGGACTTCGTCTTTGGGGCAGAGGAGTCATATGGCTATCTGCGCGGCATATATGCACGAGACAAGGACGCCGTCCTTGCTGCAAGCCTGATTTGTGAGATGGCCTCATATTATAAATCCCGAGGGTCTTCCATTTATGAAAGACTCCAACAGATTTACACTAAATATGGCTATTACTGTGAATCCCTCGTCTCCACTACGATGAAAGGACAGGAGGGGCAGAAAAAGATTATATCAATTATGAATTCACTGAAAACGGCACCTCAAAAGCTGCTTGGCAGTCTTAAAATTCAGGAAGTCAAAGACTATAAAGACGGGATTGCAGGTCTGCCGCGCTCAAACGTACTGTCGTTTGTGTTTCATGACGGCTCTAAGGTAGTTGTCAGACCTTCGGGTACTGAACCAAAAATCAAGTGCTACTTCATGGTAAAAGGCGCATCGCAGGAAGCTGCTGAAAAAAGGAACAAAGAACTTCAGGAGGCATTTAAGCTGATATAACCACCCACCCCCCGTTTTAACTTACATGCAGCTTCCACAGGCATACCCGGATGCCCATGCCCAGTGAAGGTTATATCCGCCAAGCTGACCAGTTACGTCTATTACCTCGCCGGTAAAATACAGCCCCCTGACCTTTTTAGCCTCCATTGTCTTTGACGACAGCTCCCCTGTATCAACCCCTCCGGTAACTGCCTCTGCCCGCTTGTATCCTTCGGTCTTTGCAGGGAACAGTTTCCAGTTATGAAGCTGGGCGGCTATTTCATGTAACTCATTGTCATTGTATTGATTTACTGGCTTCATATATGAATGAACCTCACACCAGCGGCGGGCGAAGTTCTTTGGAAATATTAGAATATTGTGCAGGTCTGCCTTTTGTTTTCGTCTGCTTAAGAGAAATTCATAGGCGTCTGTCACGGGCATAAGATTTATGGAGATATAGTCCCCCGTGCGCCAGTACGAAGACGCCTGAAGTATGGGCGGGCCGCTTAATCCCCTTTGTGTAAGTAACACGCCGCCGCGAAAATCCATTTTATTGCAAGTAACTACCGCCTCTATGGATATACCAGCCAGTCCGTCATAATTTGTGCCGTCTTCAGCATTAAACACAAACGGCACAAGGGCCGAGCGCGTGGGGTTGACTTTAAGGCCAAACTGAGCGGCTATTCGATACCCAAATGGTGTGGCGCCAAGCTGTGGATATGAAATCCCTCCTGTTGCCAGACACAGCGAACTGCAATGGAAAATACCGTTACTGGTAACTATCAC
Organism: Candidatus Magnetominusculus xianensis; assembly: GCA_001541255.1. Taxonomy (GTDB): domain Bacteria; phylum Nitrospirota; class Thermodesulfovibrionia; order Thermodesulfovibrionales; family Magnetobacteriaceae; genus Magnetominusculus; species Magnetominusculus xianensis. The sequence goes on along the minus strand of LNQR01000102.1, from coordinate 876 downwards.
AAACACATCGCCGCGCTTTGCAATGTCGTGAACCTTTGTGTTGTATATTATTGTCACCTCTGCCTCTTCACACCGTCTGCGGAGCATTGATATGATTTCACCTGAGCTTCCCTTGCAGAACAACTGGCCGTGTTCTTTTTCATAATATCTGACGCCATATCTCTCAGCTAGTTGAATAAAATCATCTGGGGTAAATACGGCAAGGGCGGATTTGCAAAAGCTGGGATTTGGGGATATGTAATTATCAGCCGTTATGTTGAGATTCGTGAAGTTGCACCTGCCGCCGCCTGAGACCCGTATCTTGTTCCCCATAGTTGCAGAGCGCTCAAGGACAACCACCCGCCTGCCGCGCAACCCCGCCTCTGCTGCCGCAAACAGCCCGGAGGCCCCTGCGCCTATTATGACCGCGTCTTTAATTGTTTTCATGAGCCTCCATACAGTAATACAATCTCAAAGATAACTGTTAGGAGTTCAGTACATATAATATCGCGTAGTTAATGTGTTGTATCGTCATTATCTACCATGAATATACGTTAGAATCTCAAAATCTGACATGAAATGTCCTGCTACAGCAATGCCAGTTGGATACTTTTTTGAATCTCATCACCTTTCTTTTTATATTCATAAGCTTTTTCTTGAAATCCCTCTTTTTCCATAAGCTCCATGCTAAGGTCAGTATAAGCAAGTCCAATCGAATATTTATCATTTATTTTTCCATAAAGTTCAATAGCCTTGAACACATTTTCTATCCCCGCATCTACCTGGTTATTTCGTATTGAACAAAGTCCCATACGATAAATGCAGTTAGCCTCGCCTACAATATCCCCAACCTGCTTGAAAAGAGGCAGCGCGGTGTTGTAAGAATTCAAAGCGTCC
>LNQR01000101.1 GCA_001541255.1 Candidatus Magnetominusculus xianensis | reverse complement strand
GATAAAAACTCTCAGTCAAGAGAACTGGGAGGAAGAGATGAGGTTAACGATGAAAGAAAAGCAGACAATAACAAAGGTGGCAGCAGAAAGGTATCAGAAAGCGAGAAAGAAGCGAAAAGGTGCAATCCTGAATGAGTTTACTGAATCTACAGGGTATGACAGATGTTACGCCAGTGAGGCAGCATGGGAGGAAAATAGTGGTATCAGCGAGGAAAAATACAGTAATAGATGTAAGGCCGGATCAAAGAGAAGGAGCGACTATGATGAGAAGGTATTGTCAGCGCTGAAAAAGACATGGTACATAATGGACTGTATCTGCGGCAAGCGTCTGAGTCCAATACTCAAAGAGGTAATTCAAGGCATTGACGAAGATAGGCCAGAAAGACACGGTGTATATCGTGATAGGGACGATATTGCACTACGACGGTCTACTTGCGAATCTATTGAGAAAGCCCGGCTGGCAGGGACAGAATTCAAATCAGTTTTGAGGTACTCGACATCTAAGCGCTGGGAGTACTGGGAGAGAATCTTTACCGACGTTACCGAAGACAAACGAACGTCCGAGTCAATGGCTGACGCATATTTCAGGACATACAGGACCGAAATGCTTGAAGGTGCCGAGGTGCTGTGGCCGGAGGTCGAGGACTATTACTACCTGATGAAAATGCGCGTGGCGGAAGGCCCTGCGTATTTCGATTCGGAAAAGCAGAACGAGCCTGTCAATCCTGATGATTGCCTGTTTCAGGAGGGCTGGATTCAGTATTACGATGATGAGGAGGAACCAAAGGATGTGCCTGTGTTTGGCGTGGTTGATCCATCGATGGGGAAGAGGTCAAAACGGCATGACCCAAGTGCTATCGTTGGCGGACGGATTAAAAGCGGGGTTATATACATCACGATTGCAGACATTGACAGACGCCACCCCGATAAGATTATTGAGGATATCCTGTCATATCATAACAGGGAGCGGTTTCAGGGCTTCGGAGTGGAGACGATCGCGTTTCAGGAGTTCTTCTCCAACACACTTGAACAAGAGGCCCACAGACGCAGCCTTACACTAAACGTCATCGAGATAAAGCCAAGCACGGACAAGCGCCTGCGCATCCAGACGCTGCAACCCTGGATAAAAAACGGCTGGATACGCTTCCGGCGGAATCAGATAGTGCTGGTCAACCAGCTCAAGCACTACCCGATGGCTGACCACGACGACGGGCTGGATGCCCTGGAGATGTTGAAGTCACTGATAGAATCGGGCACAGGGGCTATAAGGTATGAAAGTGTACAAAGACGGCAGACGGTGTTTGCCAGCAAAAAAACTGCTTATTGAATGGGGGGTAGGATATGAAAAGAATTTTCGTGATGCTTGCGTGCAGCGTACTGATGAGTGGCTGTTTTGTTGGGACGATAGGAACGACGATCAAGATAAACGACAACTGCACGGCAGAAGTGCTGTATGACGACGGCACGGCATCTCTGGATATAAAATGTAATGACTAAACGGAGGCGGCAATGAACGAGCTGAATAAACTAATCGTAGTAATGGCTATCGTGGTATTCGCCGGAGCAGCAGCAGCGGAGCAGTTCATAATGTTTGAAAATATGACAACTGCCGGTGAGGGGAAAGCAATACGGCTTATTAAACCGCTAAAGGATTGGACGTGTCAGGTGAATTACACAGGCAATCCGGATAATTTGACGGTGTCGTTATTGGGCAGCGTTGATGGTACGCATTTTGAGGCTCCATTTAATAATGTCATAAATGCGAAGACAGATAGATTCGTTACAGTTAACGGTAGCCCGGTTAAATATGTAAGAGGTAAGATTGTTAATATCGCAGGAGGGACAGCTCCAGAGGTAACAATGATCTGCGAGGGAATGTAGTGCAGAAAGCGGGTGGCAATGTGAGCAGATCAATAGTAGAATGTACCGCATGTCGAAAATATATAACCTGCGAAGAGACCTGTATCCATGTTGAGAAGGAGCTTGTCCCAACGGAGTATACCGTAGCGGTAACGGACGAATTAGCAATTCATATAAACCGCGACTACAAAGAAGTACTTAATGAGATTAGAGATGGGATAGAAAAACGCAAGAAAATAGATATGGACAAGATAACGGCAATCCAGGATGTCACCCTGCGGGCCATAGCTGCAATGATATACGCCGGAATAAAGATACCGGAGATAGCTGCGATAATAAACAAATCACAGGCGCAAACATACCGGATTATCGAGGCTGGGAGACCAATTCCGAAAAAAAGACCGAGAGGTCAGCGTACAGTCGCGAAAACAGGACTTATCGTTAAGGGGGTTATAAATTCAAGCTGACCGCAATCGCAGTTTATAAACGGTTTATAAACCGGTTTACGGGGGTATTATATGGCCATGCCTGTTAGCGGGAAGCCGCTGCTTAGTGAAATCGCCGTTGCGTCAGTGCGCAGCCGGTACAACACATATCCATCGTCGGGGCTGACGCCTGAGAGATTGGTGAGAATACTCAGAGAGGCCGACCAGGGGAATATCATGCGGCTGATGGAGTTGATGGAGGAGATGCAGGAAAAAGACACGCAAATTGCATCAACGCTGCAAACGCGCAGCCTTCAGGTGGCGGGGTTAGAGTGGGAAGTCCTGCCAGCAGCGGTCTCAAGGCAAGACAAAAAGACAGCGGCGGCAGCCGGTGAGATGCTCCGGTATATCGGAAACTTAGAGGGCGCGCTATTAGGAATGATGGACGCCATTGGGAAGGGCTTTTCGGTTCACGAGATAATGTGGGAAATCGCGGGCGGCAGTGTGTGGATACGGGAGTTGAAACGCATAAGCCAGGGGCGCTTTACATTTAACTCTAAGGACGCAATCCTGTCCATCCCGCGGCTGTTGACGGCGGCTGAACCGGTGTGGGGAGAGGAGCTGGTATTAAACAAGTTTGTCCTGCACAGGTATGAAAATCGTGCGGTGATAACGCCGCGTGCGGGGCTTTTACGTTCGTGCGCGTATATATACCTGTTTAAGAGTTATGCGATAAAGGACTGGGTTGTGTTTAACGAGTTGTTTTCAGTGCCAATGCGCATGGGGAAGTATAAAACAGGGGCAACCAAAGAAGAGATAGACGTTCTTAAAGAGGCCGTCTTTAACCTCGGCGTAGATGCGGCGGCGGTGATATCGGATTCGACAACAATCGAGCTGTTAGAGTCGAAACTCCGCAGCGATACGAAATCCTTCAGTGAGTTTATCGCAATGTGCGACAAGTCAATATCCAAGCTGGTACTGGGGCACACGGGGTCATCTGAGGGGACGCCGGGTAAATTAGGGTCTGAGGACGAGGCAAAAGAGGTGCGCAGGGACATCCTCGAGGCGGACGCTAAAGCGCTTGCCAAGACGATAAAGACGTACATCCTGACCCCGTGGGTCTTATATAATTATGGCCTGGACGCCGGGGTTCCCCAGTTCAAGTTCCACTATGAGCGGCAGGAAGACCTTGAGAAGACAGCAAAGGTCTACAGCGCATTAACCGGCATAGGATTTACGGACATCGGAGTAAGCCACATCCACGAAAGATTCGGCATCCCAGCGCCGGAGGAAGATGAACCAACATTGAAAAGCTCCACCACCGCTAACGCAAAGCTGCCCGATACCACACTACCCGCCAACAAACTAATGCTAAACACCGCCGACGAATACACGCCGGAGCAGCAAGCCATCGAGGATTTGAGACAAGCATCGGCGGCAAATTGGGAAGGACAGATGAAGGGTCTGACAGACCCGATTACAGAGATAATAGACGGTTCGGCAAGCCTTGAAGAGGCGAAGGCAAGACTGTCCGGCGCATTCGGCTCACTGGATGACGCAGCGCTTCAGAAGACCTTGTCCGAAAGCATGTTCACAGCCGCAGTATGGGGAAGGCTTACCAAGTGGTCAGGGGGGGCAGGCGAATGAGCGTACAGTTGAAGCCGATGCCGTTTGACGATGCGATAGCATACTTTCGTCAGAAGGGCTATGCCGTCACATGGGATTGGCATGAAATGATGCATGATGCGCACGCAAGCGCCTTCACAGTTGCCAAGTGCGTAAAGATAGACGTTCTTGAGGACATCAGGGGTGCGGTTGACGATGCGATAGCAAAAGGCATGACGCGCGAGGAGGTCAAGAAACAGTTGACGCCAATATTGCAGGCAAAGGGCTGGTGGGGGCAGATAGAGGTTGCCGACGAGTCCGGCGTCAAAAAAGTGCAGTTAGGCTCACCTCACAGGCTCAATACAATATATCACGCCAACGTCCAATCAGCATACATGGCTGGCAGATACAGGCAGATGACAGACCCTGATGTGGTGAGTGAGCGCCCGTACTGGCGGTACGTATCAAAAATGGACAGCCGCGTCAGACCGTCACACAGGAAATGGCACGGCACTATATTACCCTGGGATCATCAGTGGTGGAAAACACACTTCCCCCCTAACGGCTGGCTCTGCCGCTGTGATGTAACGTCGCTGTCGAAATGGGAAATGGACAGAGACGGGCTAAGGGTAAGTCCTGAGCCGTCAACGGAGACATACACCTGGACAAATCCGAAGACTGGCGAGGTAATGCAAGTACCGGTGGGCATAGACCCGGGCTGGGACTATAATCCTGGCGCTGCGCCCTGGAAGGCGGACACATACGCTTGGGAGAAAGCTGGCAAGACACAGTATTCAGGGGCATTTCTCGATACGATGTCTAAGGCTGGTATTTACAAAGATCGCTTTGCAACTTGGGTAGACAGCATTATTGAACTAAAAAAGAGCATCGGAGACGCCATCACGGTGGGCTGGATAGATCAAGACGTGTTGAACTTCACAAAGGACAAGGGCATTGACCTGGCAACCCCTGTGATTATTATGAACGATAAAGGAATTCTGCACACGATTAGAGACGCCAAAGTTGAACGTGGTGCAGCTGTAAGCCTTGACGAGCTAAAGCAGTTACCGGACTACATAAGCGGCTATGAGGCCGTATTATGGGATAAAGAGGATAATGCGCTGTTGTATGTGGTATCCAGTGATGACAAGAAAATTAAGACCGTGGTGCGAATAAATTATAAGCTGAAAGGAGTCCCAGAGCCGGTGAATATAGTTGTTACGGCAGGTAAGGTAGAAGTATTAAAGTTAAAAGCAGGCAGGTATGAGATCATCAAAGGGATTTTATAAGGGGTTGGAGGGGCGCCACATCCCTCATAGGGCAGGCTCCGGTGAAAGAACGTGTCCAACTGGCCACGGCGGCTTTCCAGTTGTCAACCCCTTTATTAATAATACAAAAAATTGTGGGGCATGTCAATGGGCGTGACAATAACGGTAGGGTTAGAGGATAAGGGGCTTTCTGGGCTGATAAGCGATTTACAGGCCAAAATAGGCGACCTGACGCCGGTAATGAAGCAAATCGGGGAGCTGATGGTAGCGTCTGTGAAGAAGAACTTCGAGGTCAGCGGCAGGCCGAAGTGGAGGCCAAGCATGAAGCTGAGGAAGAATCCCGAAGACAAGACGCTTATTCTGCATGGGGATTTGAGTACTCTTTTTCATCGCAAGGCTTATAACAACAGGGTAGAGATAGGCACGAATGTTAAATATGCCGGAGTTCACCAGTTTGGATTCTCCGGCGTGGTTACGCAATCGGTAAATCGGCACACGCGAAGAATGACAGACCGCTCAGGCAGAGTGCGCAGCGTTGCAGTCAGCGCGCACTCAAGACAGGCGCGCATAAACATCCCGCCCCGTCCGTTTATGATGGCACAAGATGAGGACTTTGCTGCAATAGAAGAATTACTAAAGAGGTGGCTGAGAAAATGACAAAAAGGATTACGATGATAAACACGCTTGACCCTGACATACCGTTGGAGATACAGGTAATCCCGTATGGCTATCACGAGACGCCAAAGGGCGCCTTTCTGTGCGATGAGGAGTCCGCAGCCCTTGTAATCGAGGCATTTAACTCCCGTCAAAACGACATGGTAATAGACTACGAACACCAGACAATGAGTGGTGCTGAGGCCCCGGCGGCAGGTTGGATTAAGGAGTTGATATATAAGGGTTCAGAGGGAATCTGGGCACGGGTGGAGTGGACGGCACGTGCTGTGCAGTATCTCGGCAATCGCGAATACCGGTACGTTTCACCGGTCTTTGTGGTTCGGGTGTCGGACGCAAAGGTAGTGAATTTGTTAAACGTGGCGTTGACGAACCAGCCAAATATCGATGGTATGGTTCCAATCGTAAACAAAGGTGTCGGCGACACCAAAAACGAGGAGGCAAGAAAGATGGAAAAGGTATCGGCGGTGTTGGGACTACCAGAAGCCGCAACAGAACGGGAGATTTTAAAGGCTGTAGAAGACCTGAAAGGGCAAACACAGGTTATAGCGAACAATGATGTATTGGCGGCATTGGGGCTGAAGGAAGGCTCGTCACAATCAGAAGTAGTTGGGACGATTATGGCGATGAAACAGGCGGATACATCGATTACAGGTCTAATTGGAAGGGTCAAGGAGCTGGAAGGCAAACTAAACGCAAAGGAGGCAGATGAACTCGTTGCAATGGCGATGAAAGAAGGCAAGCTCACCCCGGCGCAGAAGGACTGGGCAAAGGACTACGCAGTGCGCGATGCCGAAGGGTTTAAAGTCTTTGCAGCGAAAGCGCTTCCGGTGATAGTAACCGGTGAAATCGCAGGAGACACGACAAAGCCAACAGGCATAGATGAAACACAAAAGATGGTAAACAAGATGCTCGGCATATCAGAGGCAACATACAACAAATACGCAGGGGCAAAGGAGGCATAAATGGCGGCATTGACAAAGGATAGAGATACATTACGACGCGATGGGAAAAGTATAGCGTTAGGCGTTGCCACGGGGAAAAAGATTTATAAAGGCTCTCTGGTGGCTCTCGATGCAAACGGCTATGCAGCGCCCGGTGCGACATCGACGACACTTAAGGGCATTGGGATGTCCGAGGAGAATGTGGACAACGTAAACGGTCAAAACGGAGACGAAATCGTGAATCTACGCAAGGATGGTGCATTTCGGTTTGAAAATTTCGCAGGGGCAGACGAGATAACGATGGCAGAAATTGGAAACGATTGTTACATCGTCGATGACCAAACAGTAGCAAAGACAAACGGTTTAAACACCCGCTCGGCAGCGGGAAAAATATTCGACGTGGATGCCGACGGTGTCTGGGTCAGTTTTTCATAAGGGGGTATAGACTATGGAATTGAATCAAGCTACATTAGGGGCGTTATATCAGGGGTTTAATACGATATTCCAGCAGGCCTTCGACTCCGTACCGCCTCAATACCAACGAGTGGCGATGACTGTGCCGTCGAATACGTCGGAGGAGAAATACGCCTGGATGGGAGTGCTGCCCAAGATGCGGGAGTGGGTTGGCGAACGGTTTATTCATAACCTGAAAACGCATGACTACAGCATCAAGAATCTTCAGTGGGAGATGACGATTGCGGTAAATGCCAACAACATAAAGGACAACACGCTGGGGATATTCAATCCAGTGATCAGCGACCTTGGGCGAACAGCAGCGACCCATCCAGATGAGCTTGTTTTTGGGTTATTACCAAAGGGACTGACAACAGCGTGTTATGACGGCAAGAACTTCTTTGACGACGACCATCCGGTGGGGAGTGCTTCGGTAAGCAATTATGGCGGCGGCGCAGGCACGGCGTGGTATCTGCTGGATGTATCGAGATCGATAAAGCCGCTGGTGTTTCAGGTGCGGGAGGAGACGGAGTTCGTTGCCCTGGATAGGCCTGAGGATGTAAATGTCTTCATGCGGAATGAATACTTTTACGGGGCACGCAGGCGTGACAATGCGGGGTTTGGGCTGTGGCAGTTGGCATATTGTTCAAAGCAAAGCCTTGATGCGACAAACTACGCTGCGGCCAGGGCAGCGATGCTCCAATTCAAAGACGACAGCGGTCGTCCGCTTGGCGTCAATCCGGGGCTGTTAGTAGTCTCACCGTCACAGGAAGGAGAGGCTAGGGCATTAATGTTAAACGAAATGAACGCCGCAGGGGCGACAAACACGTGGAGAAACACGGCAGAACTACTTGTAGTGTCCTGGTTATAAGAGATGTACTGCGCAATCTCAGACATACAGGCCGTCATAACGGATGAGGAGTTAATCAACCTCTCGGATGACGAAGACACTGGGGCGATAAACACTGCTCGTGTAGAGGCGGTCATAGCGCAGGCAGACTCGACAATAGATGTGTATATCGGGGTACGGTATAGCGTTCCTTTAAGTCAAGCGCCGGAAGCGGTTAAAACCATCTCCGTGTCGATTGCGCTATACCGGTTATATGAGCGGTCGGGATTGGCAATCCCAGAAAAACGTAAAAACGCCTACGAATATGCGTTATCGCTCCTTAAGGATATAGCAAGAGGGACGGCCACACTTGGCATAGACGAGGTTAAACCAATCGCAAATGCCGGGTCTAACAAGCCCGCAAACGACAGGGTATTCACACGCAAAAATATGAGGGATTTGTAATGCAGGACATATTAATTGTCGAAGGCAAGCTGAAAGAGGCGCTATCGACAATCCCTGAGCTTCGGACGGTGGAATCATACGAGGGCACAATAGAAGACCTGGCAGGGTCAACACGCTTGCCCGCTGCGTTGATTGTGTACGGCGGTGCGCGTGCACAATCGGAAGAGGGTACAAGGGCGGTACAGACAAAGGTAGATGTCTATTTCACAGTGTACGTAATCGCAAAAAACACACGTGGGAAAGCAGAGGCCTCTGTCGATGTACGCACACTGCTTGAGGTCTCGAGGAACAGGATACACGCCCTGGCGTTTAATGGGATAACGGTCAAATGGGAAGAGGAGACGCTTGAGATGATGACGCCGGACGGGATATGTGCCTATGCGCAGCACTACCGGTATCAGGATTATATAGTGAAAGAGAAAGGTCTTATTAAATAAGGAGGCAGCAGTGGACTATATCGAGGAAAGTTTTATAGGGTCAGGGGATTTGTATATAGATGTGCTTGACGCAGGCGGCAACAGGACGGGAGAGCTGTCGGCTGGCAACGCCAGGGTATTCAACATCAATGCCGCTAAAGTTGATAAAAAAGACATGAAGGGGATGATGCGCTCAAACTTCGGCAAGACAATCAAGAGCATCATAACGAAATATGAACAGAGCCTGAAGTTCACATTGACGGACTTTTCCATTGCGAACCTTGCGCTGGCGTTCATGGGGGCCGCTGCAACCGTAGCTCAGTCAGCCGGAACTGTAACAAACGAGGCGGTAACGGCACGGGCAGGCAAATACGTAAAACTTGCCAAGTCGGAAATCCTGACCACGCCGTCAGACGTGGTAGTCTCAGCGGTAACACCGGCGCCATGGTCGGCAGCGACCGTCTATGCACTGGGCGATTATGCCAAACCCACAACGCCAAACGCCTATCGCTACGAATGCACAACACCAGGCACATCAGACAGCACAGAACCCGTATGGCCAACCACAGTAGGTCAGACGGTTACAGACGGCACGGCCGTGTGGACATGCCGCAAACTCACATACACCAAGACAACGGACTACGAGATAGACTATGTCCTGGGCCGCATAGCTGCAGTGCAAGGCGGGGCGATAACAGACGGTCAGAGCCTCGAGGTTGACTACTCACATGGCGCCGCCACGGTCAACACCATATTCCTGAGTACGAATCAGAAAATCGAGGTATTCATACGGCTTGTCGGGCACGATATCGCAAACGACAGAAATATCAATCTTGAGCTATACAAGGTGTCGTTAAGTCCGTCTGGCGATGTCGAGTTCGTAAAAGAAGACTATGCAACCCTCGAGTTCACGGGGGATATTCTGTTTACAGATGCTGGGGCGGGCAAGCTGGAAATAAGGGATTAGGAGGCAGTCACATGTTAAGGATAGCGAAGGCCACAAAAGATACGGTAGGGGTATGGTTTGACTTTCAGATACGCGGAGAAACGATAAGTCTCAAAATCAGGCCGCTCTCAGCCGAGGTAATAGCAGAGATACGCAAACGGCACAGGTCACACGAGATGGTAAAAGACCCGCAGAGCCGCCAGCTGCAAAAAACGGAGGTCTTTGACGAGGACAAAATCACGGCTGATTTAATTGATTATCTCCTTGAGGATTTCGGAGGCATCGGAGATGAAACTGGGACAGCGCTTAGTCCAACGAAGGAAAACAAGAAGAGCGTAATGAACATCCCGTCGCTGGTTGGTGAGGTATCGATTACGGACTTCGTGTTTGAGAAGGCGAAGGAGCTTGCGGCCTATGCATCGGCTGAAGATGTAGAGCAGGAAAAAAAATAGCAAAAGCCGCCCGCTGGTACTACGGGGGCGGAGCTGAGGGGTGCGCGGCATGTATGGCTGCCGCGCGCAGCGGTGATTGTGAGACCTGCAAACACCGTCCACCGGAGTTAAAGGAGGAAACAGGGCAGATGTTTAGGGTATTTACGCTGTGTGATACGCAGTTGCGCACGACGTTTGGCGGCGTGGCGGGCATGGACTGGAACGTGGTGATGGAGACCGCGAGGGCGCTGAGAGTTGAGCTTAGTGAGATGTTTTTTCGGCTGCTCCGGGCGTTTGAGCATGTCCTTGTGGAGAGACTAAATGGCAGCAAATAGCGAAGTAAAACTGATAATAACTACGGACGCCTCCGGTGCGGTCACGGGTATAAAAAACCTGAAAAACGAGATGGAGGGCATATCTAAGAGCGCCGGTTCGATCAACGACGCATACAAGAAATTAGGCATCGAGTCTGAGCAGTCTATCAGGCAGCAAATGGTAGAGGCGCAAAAGGCATACGACAAGATAAAGAGCAGCGGCACGGCCTCAGCGGGGGACATAATCAAGGCAGAGCAGGCCAAGTCACAGCGCGTTGCAGCCTTGTACCAACAGTTGAGCAAAGACGCAGGCGGCGCGGCGGCGGGGGTGAATTCAATCGGCTCTGCCGCAAGCAGTCAGACGGCCAGCGTCACCGGTTTCAGCGCGTCACTGGGGTCAATGGTCAGCGCGGTAGCGGGGATAGCAAGCCTTGCCGCACTTAAGCAATTTGTCACAAGCACTATCTCCGATTTCGAGAAGCTGCAAAGCGCTATGACGGGGCTTGCGGCAGTAGCGCGATATTCCGGCGCTGGCATAGGCAAGAGCATGGACGCGGCGCTGAATCTGTCTAAAGACGGTCTTATCAGCGTTCAAGCCTCATCTCAGGCATTACAGAATTTACTGTCAAGGGGGTTTTCGTTAAATCAGGCGGTGCAAATGTTAACTCGCCTGAAAGACGCCGCCGCGTTCAACCGGCAGTCACATCTGACTATGTCCGAGGCGGTAATATCATCGACAGAGGGCATCAAAAATGAAAACTCTGTACTTGTCGATAACGCCGGTGTAACAAAAAACGTCAGTGTGATGTGGAAAGAATACGCGGCAAGCATCAAGAAAAGTGTGGACGATTTAACCCTTGCCGAAAAGCGGCAGGCGGAATACCTAGGCATAATGAAAGAGACCGAGGGGCAAATCGGAAATGCGAAAGTGGCGGCAGACACCCTTACAGGTGCAAAGGCCCGCCTGACTAATCAGATAACCGACCTGTCATCGAGAATAGGGGAGTCGCTGACACCGGCGTTTTTACTGTTCGGGAAAGCGATGGAGATGTGGATTGAGGGGTTAAAATATGTAGTAGTCTACATCAAGGGGATAGGGGTAGCTGCAGCATTTGTAGCAGGCATGGTAACACCTCTTTTCGATGCGTTAAGGGCATTGGTTACTTTGGACTTTAAGGGATTTAAAAAGGCGCTTGAGGCCATATTCAATCCTCAGAATTTTAAAAACAACTTTAAAAACAACATAGATGCGGCAAGAAAACAGTTCGAGGAAAACTGGAACTCGATGTTCGGCAAGCGGGAGCTTGAAATAAAACTGCCCGCTAACGACAAGACGAGGAATGAGACAGTAGATTTAGCGAAACAAGTCGAGGGCTTGGCAAAGAGATATGAAGAGGCAACAAAAAAGGCACAGGATAACCACGAGGCCAGGATCAAGGGAATCGAGGCATTGATGGTGGGGGAAAAGAGATTGTCGGCGCTGCGGGCAGAGGAGATGAAAAACATAGGCGAATCGGCAAAGGCAGCGGCCAAATACTATGAGGACGTTGACAAAGAGATTAAGAAGCAAACTGAGGATTTGGAGAACCAATATCAGACCAAAAGAAAGGCAGAGACAGACAAGTATAATCAAAAAGATAAATCATCCTTAAGCCCTGAGGCGCGGGCGGCAGAGTACTATAAGTATCAGGAAGAACTTAACAAAATAGATAGAGATTATGCCGAACAGTTCAAAAAACTGCACAAGGATGCTGCCGAGGCAAAGGCGAAGGCAGCGGTAAAGGCACAGGAAATCATCTTGAAGTCGGTGGATGAGGCGTTGAAAAAGGAGACCGAAGCGGCACAGGTTGGACAAAAGAAAGTTGATATATTAAAGGAAGAACACGAGTTGAGATTGAAAATGATAGAGGCGTCGGGCATGAAAAGCAGAGACCAGCAATCGGCGACAATCAAAGAGGACGTATCGTACTACAAGACCCTGACGACCGCGATAACGGCGAACTTCAATGAGCGAATAGCGGGATTAGACAAGTATAAGGCGGGATTGGAAGAGCTGGGTAAAAAGGAAAAACAAGTGGCGGAGGTAATCAAGCAGGCGCAGGGGAAGGTATTGCAGGAGAAAATCAAGGTAGCAGAGGAGTCAAAAAAGGCATTAACCGCAGCCCTGAACGAAGTATTGAGTAAGGAAAAGCAATACGCCGACCAGGTAAAAAGCCTGGATAATGAATTAAAAAATCTGCGGCAGTCGAACATAGACAAGATACGAGACCTGAAGCGCAGCCGCATGACAGAAGAAGAACAGTTAAAGGATAAAGCAAGTGAGGCTGACCAGAAGATGAGTGCGGCAAAACGGGCGCTCCAGCAGGGTGATTATGACCAGGCGAAGAAACTGGCGCAGGATGCCCAGAGTTTGTATATTGAACTTGGCAAGGCGTACAAGGGCGACGAGGGTAAGTTCAACTCGATGGTTGCGGCAGCCACATCAGCCGGTTCAATGTTAGAGTACATAACGGGGAAGCAGCGGGATGAGGCTGAAAAGGCAAGGAAGAGTTATGCCGACCTTGCAGAGCAGCTGAAGAACTCCCTTAGTGTGGTAGGGGAGAGTCTGACTAAATTCAACGAAGAGCTGAAAAAGCTAACCAGCGACAAGAAAACGACAATAGAGTTTCAGTCAACCGGTCTGGAAGGGATACTCAAGGACTACACGGGGATAAAAGACAAAACCGTGACAATAACGGTGAATGAAGTAAAAAAGCAGGGCTACAACAGCGGCGGCCTGGTGTATCCGCGCGTAAGCGGTCATCTGCCGGGATGGGGAACATATGACAGCGTACCGGCGATGTTGACGATGGGAGAATATGTGGTAGACAATCGCACGGTGTCGAGGCTTGGAGTGGATTTCCTTCATCAACTGAGATACATGCCGCCGGAGGCAGCGCGAGGACTCTTAGGCGGGGTAAGAAACCCCGGCAAGCCGTTTATACTGCCGCCCAAAGGTATCATGGCCGACAAAGAAACATACCGGAAAATCGAAATATCTGTAAACGGGATAACGCTGCCGGCCTATGCGAATAAAGACCTGATAGATGAGTTTGAGACCAAGACACGGCGAAATAAATTATCTATGAAATACTAACAACCGGAGGAAACCATGACAGAGCATGAAGAATGGGATTGTGACAGGCAGATACAAATAACATATACGTTAAACGACAGCGGGGCAGTCGTCGGGATAAACATTGTGCCGTATGAGCCTATTGCGATGAGCAAGTTTAACCTTGCGGCGCTTCTGATGCCGCGGCCCAAGATGATGCCTTTTCCTGGGTCTACGACGGCTATAAGTCAATACCCAAAATTAGTGACCAGTGCCGAAAGGCCGCCAGACCTTAAGCCCGACGCAGCGACCACTACCATGACTCCATGTACCGGATGTGGGAAATGAAGCTCGGCAACTTAGACCTGCCCGATGATCTGTTCTGGGAAAATGAATACGGTGCAAAGCCTGTCATTGCCGTAACAGAGATAACGGTAAGCGGCGAGCCGGTAACATTTCAGCAGGGCAATCAAGCCGGTATGGATATAGACCTGACGGCGGGTGAAAGTTACGGGTGGTTGTCTCGCGCACAGGTTGAGGCATTGAAAGAAATGGAGGCGGCATTAGGTGCGGTGTATCTATTAGAGATAGGCGGGCAGCAAAAGACAGTACGCCTCCGGCATGAGGACGCCCCGGCGGTCGAGGCGTCGCCGCTGATGCCGCTTGCGCCAGGGCAGTATTCTGTGAATGATTATTACACCGGACGAATAAAATTGAAGGAGGTATAACCTTGCTGCAAGCAGCAGACATAAAATTCTATCATTCAGACAAGGCAGCGAACGACGGCACATGCGGCGGGCGGATGAACGAGCTGTCGCAAATCGTCTCTGGGGTCAAGTATGCTGTGTTTCCGGCTGTAACATCAGACCAGAGGGCAAGCGGGGCGGGGATATTCAGGAAGATACATATGGCAAACCGCAACGGCGAGACCCCTCCTGAACCGGCCTATAACGCGCGCTTTGCCATCGTAGGCGATTCAAACGGCGGAGACAGGTTTTATGCCAAGTCGGGAGGATACGCGGATATCAAATCTACCCTCGATACGTCAACGGGGTGGACGGGCGGCGGGGCGCTCCATGCAAGTATGAGCGCAGGGGCAACGATGATTCAAATAGCCTTCCCCGCCAATGATTATGATGTACCGAATAACCGGTATCTTGCCATTATGGACACGTCAAACAGATGCTGGGTCAAGACGGCAGATGAGGCGGTAACGGGCGAGAGTGCAGGAACGGGCGAGGCAAATTACTCAGTTTCACTTGTAAGCGCCCCGGTGGACGAGGGGACGCTTAAGGTACACTACACAATCGGCGGTAACACGTACATGGCCGTGGACGATGGAAGCGGCGCTGTTACCGGAGTAAACATCACAAGCGGGAGTATTAATTATAACACGGGTCTGTTAACCCTGCAATTTAACAATCAGGCCGATGATGTTACATGCGACTACGCGCAAAGATGCTTTTCCTTCAGCGGCAATGTGGCCACAGTGAAATTAGGTGAGCAAGTGCCGTATAGCTTTAACAGCGCGGACACGACAGCAGGTGTGGCCGTCGAACTTGGAGACCTTGAGGCGTCGTTGAGCGTAATGCAAAAGACAAGCGCTGCGGGTGGATTCTCTGTCGGTGCGTGTGTCCTGAAAAATACGGGCGCTGCGTATGATGAGATAACGATTATGTTTACGTCGGGCACAGCCTTTTCAGCGGCGGGATTATATGAAGGAAGTCTTGGAAATGGGACGATCAACGGCACATACGCACCGTTGAATAAGAGGACTTCTGTCCCGCTATTCAGCATTCCGGCCTCTGCATGGAGCGGCGTATGGGCGTCAGGGGACGTGTTAGAGATACGCTTAATACCGGCGGCAAAGGCCGTGTGGATAAAAAATATTATACCCGCCGGCACAGGCCACACGGCCATAAATACACTAAAGACACTCTGGCACGTGGACTAAATGGAGGCATACAATGGCACTTAAAAGCATAGCATCATACAAGGCAAAACTCGCATTTGCTGAAGGCGGCATTAATCTCTTGACCGACACGTTGAAAGTGATCCTAATGCGTTCGGGATTCAGTTTTGACCCTGACAAACACGGGGAGAAGAAAAACGTAATAAACACATTCCCCGAATCGGCAGCTTCTATGACTATACAGGTGTCCGACAATTCGATAAATTACACTGGCGGCGGGTTTGACACCGCTGGGTTTGTCGTGGGAAACAAGATAAAGTTTCAGGGTTCGTCGTCGTTTACCGGCACATATACGATAGCTGCGATTACGAGTACGAAGATAACCGTAAGCGAAGACATAACGGGTTCGGACGAGGCCGCCTCGATGCAGGTTAAGACAGTGGAGGAACTCACAGGCGGTTATGGCTACACACAAGACGCAAAGACACTTACAAACAAGGCCGTCGCGTTAGCGGCAATTACGATTACCGGAGTCGGCAATATAAGTTTCGCGGCCTCCTCGAAAACGATAACATACACAGTGGGCGGCATTATTATAACTGCCCTGAAGCCAGGCGACTCCATAACGATAAGCGGCACATCAGGCAATAATGGCGCAAAGACCGTGGCCTCGATAACTGACACAACTATCACAGTCAACGAGACACTAACTGACGAGAGCAACACATCGGGCACAATCACAGGGCCAAAGATAGCACAGATGACCTGTGACAACGCTGACTGGACAGCCGTTGGCGGGACAATCGGCCCGATGCCGTGTGCGTTGATATATGACGATACGAGTGTAAACAAGACGATAATCGGGGAGTTTCATTTTGGTAGTGAGCAGTCTGCAGTCGATGGGGTTACGTTTACAGTGGCAGGGATAAAGGTAAGGATCAGCTGACATGTCTGACTATTTTGGGGCATCGACCCAGCAAGATATAAAGACTGGTGGTGATGGCGCAAAATCACACGATTGGAACGTATTAAACGCGTCTAACGCCACAGCCATAGATGTAAACATTTCTAACGCGGGATATCTGACAATGGTTATGTCGGGTGGGTTTAGCGCGTGGTATACCGGCTCATTCACCGCTCCATTTGTTTACATAAATGTTATTGGAGATTTTGACGTTGATGTATCAATAACAACCGTCGGATTATCAGGTACAAATTCGGTCGAAAGGCCGTTTCTTGCCGTTAGAGACCCCAATGCCAGTGCTGGTGAGGATTGGATTTTATTGGGCAGAGATACGTGGGACGGGCCGTCTGGACAGACTTTATGGTTATGGGTAATGAATAGCGTTGAAAATGGCAATCGTACTACGTTATATAATTATTTAAGATTAACACGCGTTGGGAACGTATTTAGATATTACGGCAAAGTAAATCAGGGGGATTCTTGGACTACCTGGACGGCCGTTGAGAGGAACGATTTTCACAGTATTGTACAGCTTGGATTTATGTGTGCACATGGAGCAATCTCAGATGGTTACACTCTAAAGGCCGATTATTTACAAGGTACATATACTCTTGCAAAGATGTCGGTCAATGTTATGCCTGTAGTATTATCTTCAATATATGATTACAAGGTTGCAGCCGGGTATGTCGTAAATCCATTATGTATAGCATCTTACCTTGGGGCTGATTACCATTCGCCGCAAACGGTGATAGTTGAGCCAGTTAATTTGGAGTTATCGAATAGTGTTCCATGCTTGGGAAAGGCTGTCAATGTGCAGCCGGTTGATATTACGTCCGGCGTGTCATGGTCGCGGTTTAGCTGGGGCAACGGGCAAGATTTTGTAGGCAGCCTGTCTCTCGATACGCCTCACGAGATAGTATCAGCCCTGTCGTTAGAGGCATATTTCAGCGTGATAGATTCAATCCTCGATGGTATAACCGGCGGTTTGAATATGATAAGTTCCATAGCTCACAGCGATATTGGCACGGCTGTGCTTGAGATTATAAATGGCTTAGGCATAGACGGCGCGATTGATTTAATAAACAAAATACGGGAAGGCATTGCCGCAGAGATGGTGATAATAAACGCAATAGACGCGGCTCTCGATGGAGAAATAGAGATAATCCCCGCTATTGAGGACTTTTTTGAGGGTGAAATAGAATTTCTAAATTCAATAGGTACCGCTGGCATGTCAGTGTCACAGAGCGTACAGGTCTACGTAGACGATACAGACTATACCGGTGAGGTCATATCCTGCGATATCGATTTATACAAAATGAGCGGCATTGCCGCAGCAACAGTGGCGTTAAAGTCATTGGATATAATCTCAGGTGAGAAGATGACTATAATAGAGGGCGATGAGTTTTCTTTTTACATCGAGGAATACAAACAAGACGCGGGTAATCATACGGTAGAGTTATGGGGGCGGGCGCTTGCGGCAGAATTTTACGAGGGGCGGGCGTTAAAAAAAGATTATGCCTTTTATAACAGAACGGCCACATCGATAGCAGAGGAGTTAATAGGGGCTGATAAGTTAATTTGGCAAATACAAGACTTCGTAGTGAAGGAATTCTCTGAAGAAGGGTACCCTCTGGACACAGTGAGAGCAATCGTCGAAGACGCGGGGGCAGTGGCGCGGGCGATAAACGATACCGTATATGTAGTCTATCCATATGAAGCCTCCGTGCCGGTAATTGCCTTGCAGCACAATTTCAGTTTATCGAGACAACGGAATATGAGGCAGGCCGACGGTGTGAAGGTGACATACGGCAAGGAAGAAATCCTATCGATAGAGGCCGATAAAACGACATTAGGCGTCGGAGAATATGCCACTGTCAAGGTATATACCCGTGAGAACTATACGTTTGAAACATCGGCAGATTACGCATATAAAGACGCCAGCGGCAATATCACGGAGGTAGAAGAGGACGTAACCATTGAAAACGGTGAGGGCAGCCTGTCAAAGCCCGTAATCAGCGTAATAAGCATAACGGGCTGTTCAGGGGTGGCAGTAAACGGCCAGAAGGTCACATCGAAACCGGCGTGTAAGTTGGTAACTATTAAATATCAAACCGTGTTTGATAAATGGAAGGTGACGAACTATACGGAGGGGAAACGGCTGGTATGCACGGCTGTGACTGATAATACCGTAACGATAATATCAGGCAGCGGTGGGACAATAGAGGAAATCACGGCTGAGGTCATCAGAGATTCATATTCGGCCAAAAAGCGCGCTGAAAAAGAACTGACAGAACGAAGCGGACCTGAGCAAGCGGCCATAACGCACATATACGACTCTCTGCTGATAAGCCCCGAAGGTATAAACGTGAAGACACCCTATGGAGATGGAGTTATAACGGGTGTTGACGTAAAAGTAGAGGCAAACCCCGTGCGGGTAAAGATGTCATTGGAGGTACTGCTGTGGCAAGCAAAAGCACAATAACTATAGAATTTACAAACAAGAGCAGCGTTGATTGCGAGTTTGAGCTTGTGAAGGAACTCAACGGAGACAAAACGCAGTTTCCGTTTGGCAAGAAGGTATATTTCGACGTCCTGACCGACCCTGAAGCAGAGGTTAATCTGACTGCGACCGATGGGACTATCACATCTGAAGGAACGGGCACTAAGACGGAAGAGGACGAGGCTGTGGCGTTTACCGATTCACAGGAGCAGTCGGTTAAGAGATACATCACATCGATTACGTCATACGAGTGGTACGGGAATGATAAATTAGGTGAGATTACAAAGAAGGACAGCAAGACAATCCAATGTACCATAAAACCCGACCCTGCCGATGCCGATGTAGGCGTCGCTATTGGAGCGATAACGTATGTCACGCCGTATCGCCGGCACGCGATAGTAGTAGAAGACCCTGGCATAGACCCATATAAGATCATGGTGGTGGCATATTGAGTAATACACTGGAACTGACGTTTAGCAATGAAAGAGGCGCACAGTTTAAACTTGAGCTGGACGCCGATAAAAACGACAATGTCTCGTCTTTTACGCCGGGCGACACATGTACAATCAGGATATACCCAGGCGGGCAGAACCCGGCATGTGACGCTATGCGTGGGACGGTAACAGTGACCGAGACAAGCATATCTGAGGAAATAGCGGAAGAGATTGAGTTTATTGACAGTGATACGGGGTCATTAAGCCACGAAATATATGAGGATATAACAACCGAGTGGACGGGCTTTGACGATGTAACGGCAAAGGTGTCGGATGATGCAATAACCCTGAGCAAAAAAGCGACTGGGGTATTGAAGGCCACATATACGGTGTACTATGACTTGATCGAGGTGGAATGCAGCGAAGAAGGTAAGAACATCGTGCGCGCGTACAATGATGAGCGTTTCGGGGCATTGTCCGTAGAGTTTGAAACAGGGGAGCGGAAGGTTACGTTTGTGTTTAAGGATGCGTGTACAAGGACTGTCCTCAAAGGCGTGAAATTGAAAACTGACGATACAGAGCGGGGATATACAAATAACAAGGGACAGTTGACGTTTACGGACACAGTGGGAAGCCACACGTTATATGCAACACTAAATGACTACAAGGCCACCGATAAAGACAGCATAATGAATTCTAAATATTCAGTGCCTAAGTCTGATAAAAAAAAAGTCTTGAGCTGACGGTATATTTGGAGCCTGAGAATTATCAGGTAAACGGGATATGCAGCCCAGAATTCTTTGACACAAGCATCTCGGTGTCGGAATCAGACGACGGAGAAGAGGTAACGGTATCTGTCCCGCTGATTAAGGACTCGTATGACGACGAGTCATATCCTGTAATAGTCTATCTCCAGCCAGAAGACAGAGACGAGGTAGACTGTCTGATGTGTACCCCTGCGTGTGATGAGTATACTGATGAGTCTGAATCGCCGCTGGACTTCCCGACGCAAAACGACGTAGGGTGTATATCTGAGTGTATACCGCAGGTACGCTGGTGGGAAAACTACGAGACGCACCATATGATGGTAATGGGCAGCGATGGGATATATACGGCAAATGAGTACAAGAAATCAAAAAACACGCTGACAACGCAGTTAAAGATGCCGAACATATGCAGTCTCGATGGTGTTGGGATAAGGTTTGAGGTATCGACGTGCAAATATGACTGGATGTTTGGCGGAGAAGGCGGGGAAATCCCTGACGATGGCAGTTTAAAACGAGTCTGGGAGTGGGTAACCAAAGCGGGTCTGACGTATCCGGCAAATCCGGTTTCTGCGACGATAACCGCAACAGACAAGACCGTGCAATGTGGAGTCGATTTTGAGGCAATAGGGATAAGCAGAGGCGACAGTGTGCAGTTATACGGGTCAAAGAAATACACGGGGAATTATACGGTAGCGTCGGTATCGGGCGGCACATTAACGTTTAAGGATATGACAGCCGACGATAGCGCTAAAACGGAAGAGGCGAAGATACAGATTATCAGAGCGGAGAGGAGGAATCAATATTTATCAGTAGAGTGGGATTTCACGACGAACAAGACATGTTTTTACCCTGGCGAACGAATATACGTCTATGGATATATAAAGAATACGCTGGGTGATTGCAAACCCCTGTTAATAGGGATTGGGAAGTTTGAGACAAGGTGTTATACGTCAGGGCTATTCAAGGGGTACGGTCTGGTTGAGAAAGAAAAGCACCTGATACAAAATCAGGAGGTAGACCTTGGCCGGACAAGTTATGTCTCGCTTGGACAGACAAATATAAGGGGTTTAAAGGTTAAAAGCAAAGGTGGCAAGGAATATAAGGAGGGCGTGGATTACGCATCTGACGGCACGGAGGGGGCGATAAAAAAACTTGCCGGAGGGGAAATATCGGCATGGGGGGACTTAACGCGCTGGGTGTTGGTGGATTATGAATACTATTCGTTAAATGTATCAGATGGCGGAGAGGGGCAAGAACTGAAGGACAGCTATATCGGAAATGATAAATTAATGGGCATGGTGTTGTATGAGGGGCAGAAATACTGGATTGATTTGTCTGATTTTAGTGACTATGAAATAGGCAAGCGGGTATTGATATATAAGAATGCGCCAAGCACGTTTAAGGATAGGATACAGGACAGGAAATATGCCTGCAGGCAGCGTGATCAGCGCAGCGGCGAGCAGAAATCAGAAGATAAGCTGGAATATGATGATGTGATATCTGACAACTGCGTGACGTATAAGTTAAGCGAGGGCAGTGATAAGATAGTGCCGGAGAGGTATTATGCGTATTGAAGTGGCCGATATCACAGCGAACATGAAGCAAAAGGTCTACTGGGCGCAAATCAAGCAGATAGATGCGTCTAATGACACGGCGGATGTAGAGTGGCTGGATGATAAAAGGGCAAAAACAGGGAAAACGCAAATGGCCGTACCGATATTTTATCATTGCGGCGTGGAGGTACAAAAGCGGTCAAACGGGGCATTAGAGGGTGCGGCCTCGGCGTTTACGGTTAATGACGAGGTAGTGGTAGTCTTTACAGACGACAATTATACGATAAAGGAGCCGCGAATCATAGGGTTTATAGATGGTAAAAAGGCATGTGGCTTGAACCTGATATTGCTTGTTATTGATGACGATGAGTTTCTGACGCCGGAGGACGACATTGATAAAATAAAATATTACACCTACGAATATGGGATTAGAAAACCGACGGCATCGGTATTGCTGCTGACAAAAAAACCGACGGTAACGGCCAATATATCACGGGATGGCGACGGCCTCGTGCTGGTCATGCAGGGCTCAGAAAACAAAAATGCGAATGCGGCGTCACTGCCGAATAAATTTACATATTTTGAATTCTGGGATATAAAGGATGACGGTTCTGATTGCCGCTGGGGTGCAACGGTATTGTTGTTTTATGAGTGGTCATGCCTGATGGGGTCAAATCGGGCATGGAATCCGATTGACGGCCTGACGTTTTGTATCAGCGCACGGACGAATTTTAAAATAATTACCGACAACCAGACCACAGCAAAAACAATCACGGCAAAAGCAGGTGAGGCAGTAACACTAAACGAGAACATTAAGGCACTCACGGTAAAAAAATGGGATGGTTCGACGGGGTATGCAATAGACAGTGATTACACCGTCGATTTTCCGCAAGGTATCTTAACAGTAAAATCCGGCGGGGCAATCCCAGAAGGGGAGAGCGTAACAATTGGCTACAGCTATTTGACGATGACCTGTTATTATAAAATACACCAGATATTGTTGCAGCCGCCGGGTCTGTTTTACGATGACACTCTACAGCCGACACACAGAACGCCCTCGCGGTACGAGATGCTGTACAAAACGAATCCGGGCGGTCAGTTTATTGGCAGCGCGCTCATTGCGTTGGAGTACGAGACGGGGAATCCATTTTCAGACGGCTATGAATGGAAAATCTACAACCCCGTCGTGGCAATATCAGATACTGAGGCGTTGGTAATCAGCAAAAAACGAGAGCAGGTAGAGAGTCCGTTTGCAGCAAGGCTGTATGATTATACCGCAGATTTTACAGGTGTTCTTACAGAGTGGGGTGTGTGTTTTGAACCTGGGCAGTGTTTTATAGGCGGGCAGAATCACTACGGCAAGGGCAGGGTAATTACATCTGTTTTTCGCGCAACGGGGACTGTGTCGCTCACAAAGCAGCACATTAAATACACCGAGGAATTAACAATCGGCGATGAGGTAGTTTTGTCGCTCGTTAAAGAGATTAAATCTGAGAGCAATTTTAATAACGGTGACGGTATATCAATACAGGTGACTGGCGGTCTCGTGTCTGAGGATATACAATACGCATGTGCGCTGCAGGATGACGGGCACATGTGTTTTATGTGGGACACAACATGTCCTGAGAGTTTTTCGGGCGGTGTAACGAGCGGCTGTGAGGCGATTAGCAGGGCGTTCCCGGTGACAGACGGCACATGCGGTGCGTGGGGGCATCCGAGCCAAATCGGAGGCCCGATAGTCGTACCCGGTGGAGCGGTAAAATCATCGATAGTCGGGGCGGGCGGGATACACGTAATGGGCATGGCGAACTCTGAAGGAAAAAAGAACCGAATCGTTATTTATCAATACACAGATTATGCGATATATCACAACATTGACGGTACAACCTCATCTACGACGGCAACGAAATACGTTATCGACATGAAAACGACGGCGGTAACGTCACAGGAAATCGTGGCCGTCAGAACCGTACACGACGATACAGCGTCCGGCAACTCAATATCGAGGGTATCGTGCCAGATTAATGCGGGGATTTTGACGTATACCTATTGCAAATATAATGCGGCAGGGGCATTTATCTCCCGCAAAATTGGGATAATCAACATATCAAACACCGCATATCCGATTGGAGCGGCATATGCGACTGAAGCGGCAACTGATATGGAGATCAGTACAAGCAACTGGTCTAAGATGATAGCCATAGGAATAACGAAGTGAGTAACATGGAAAAGTAGAGCGGACAGCAGTCCGCAGGAGAACGACCTCCAAAAGACACGGTGTTACAAGCACCGGACGGGATAACCCGCTGCTATCCGCACCCTGGCCAGGGGTGGGTATAGTGTAGCAATGGAATCCCGTTAATATCAAATAAAAACTTGATGGAGGGAGTGCTATGCAAAGTTTTTTATCGTATCTGGGAGGTAAATCGTTACTGGCAAAAAAAAGTAATCCCCAAAATGCCGGAGCACAAGTGTTATGGAGAAGTATTTGCTGGCGCGGCGTGGATGTTGTTCAAGAAAGAGGAATCAGGGGTTGAAATCATAAATGACATCAACCATGACCTTGTGACTCTATACAGAGTAGTAAAACATCACATTGACGAGTTCACCAGGTATTTTAGGTATATCCTGATTGCACGGGACGAGTTTGAGAGGTTTTTGGCTGAGAATTCTGAATCTCTAACGGACATTCAGCGCGCAGCGCGGTTTTATTATCTGCTGAAGACCGGATATGCAAGTAAGGTTTACCAACAAAACTTCTCCGTATCTACAGTAAAAAAATCCCGCATAAACCTACTCAGATTGGAAGAGGAGTTATCTGAAATACACTTGCGGCTATCAAGAGTTTACATCGAGAACATGCCTTATCAACGGTGCATCGAGAAATACGACAGACCTCATACATTTTTCTATGTAGACCCTCCATATTATGGATGTGAGGATTATTACGGCAAGAGCATTTTCTGTCGAGACGATTTCGTAAAACTAAGAGACCTGCTATCGTCGATAAAGGGTATGTTTATCATGTCAATAAACGATGTCGATGAGATAAGGAGGCTCTACAGGGAGTTTATAATTGAGGAGGTTGAAACAACGTATCATGTGAGCAACAAGAAAAAGGTGGTAGAGCTGTTGATTAGGAATTATTGAAGAAAGGCAGATCAAAGTAGGTTTGACAATGACAAGCAAATAAGCTGTGAAGGTAGTCGTCTTATCCCCGAAAATCTTCACAGCGGTTTACTCTATCAAAAACATAACAGTAGAATAGAGTTACTACACGTATCGAGTAAAAAGGCTGTTCAAATCAAATTTGATACAATCAAACGTATTTTGTGGCGAAATATAACATTTACGGGGTGGAAAATATAACGTGCGCTTACAGGTAATCCCAATACTTGAAACTCATAAGGAGATCGTGATTGACAGTGGTACAAGGGATAAGATTTGCAAAATAAGCCCTGCGACAATAGACCGGTTATTATCGGAAGAGAAGAAGAGATACCAGTTAAAGGGTAAACCCCACAACAAAACCCGGTACCCTGCTTAAAAAGCAAATAGCGATAAGAACATTTTCTCAGTGTGATGAAAAGCGGCCTGGTTTTACAGAGATAGACCTTGTAGGACACGACGGCAGGCAAACACAAGGCGAATATACCCAAACGTTAGACGTAACAGACGTATGTACTTGCTGGACAGATACTCAGGCCGTAAAGCTGAGAAATGGGTATTTGAAGCGATTAGGGATATAAGAGGCCGGTTGCCATTTGATCTACTTGGAATCGATTCTGACAACGGCGGTGAATTCATAAACAATCACCTGTTTAGGTATTGTAACGAGGAGCAAATAACATTCACAAGGTCAAGGAACTACCGTAAGAACGATAACTGTTTTGTCGAGCTCTCAGTAGTAAGACGAGCTGCAGGGTATCTTCGGTATGATACTGATACAGAGCTTGAGGTATTAAACGACCTTTACGGGTATCTAAGGCTGTCTTTTTCCAACCTGTAATGAAATTGATAGAAAAGACGAGGGTAGGCTCTAAAATAACTAAAAAATATGATAAGCCTTTAACTCCTTATCAAAGGGTCTTACTTCACGTACCACAGGCGATAGGCTTCAATACCAGTATGGCTCTCTAAATCCTGCAGAGCTGAAAAGAAATATAACACGTTTGCAGGAAAAGCTTCAGGAACTCGCCTGAGGCTTCGCCTAAACAACCATTGACTAAAAACGCGGCGATAATACAAATGCTTTCGTATAGATTTCGTCGTGAGGCAACGACTCTATTTCATATAGATTTTTACATGAGGCAACACGCGGAGTTACCGGTAAAAGGCCGGGGAGTATGACTACTGCTCCCTCATTATTTTACTATCCTGATATATATCATATACACGTTGTGCTGGTTTATTCCACAATATATGTGATAATTTAATTAACATGGAGGGAATATATGGGAAAAGTTACGAAGGACTCAGTAATAGGTACTGCAATAAAAGAATCTCCGAATGCTAAGGCCGTTATAGAGAAATATTTTGGCGGCGGCTGCTTCACCTGTCCGGGCATCAATATGGAGACAATTGCCTTTGGTTCTATGATGCACAACATGGATCCGCAGAAAATAGTCGATGAGATTAACGCACTCGATAGTCAATAAACAACTGGAGGAATTAAAATGGAATTAAAGTGTTTTGTTTGCGGCACGACCGACAAGAACAGAGTCTTCTTTGAGTGTTACCACGAGGGTGAGAAAAAAGTAACCTGTGTTCGCTGTCTGCCTAGCTTAATCCACGGTCAGCACTGACAGCATGGGGGGCGGTAGCCCAATGCCGCCCCCTCATGCCTGTTACTTCTTCTTATTATATATCTTCTGATAGGAGGAAAGATGAATTTGCAGATGACGGAAAAAGTTATTAAGAACAAGCTTGGGATACTGAATCTTGCGACAGAGCTTGGCAATGTGTCAAGGGCGTGTAAGATATAGCCGTGATAGCTACTATAGGTTCAGGAAGTTGTATGATCAGTATGGAGAGGAAGGGCTTCAGGAGATATCGAGGAAAA
>LNQR01000100.1 GCA_001541255.1 Candidatus Magnetominusculus xianensis | reverse complement strand
GTTAGGTTACATTAAAATCTCGATATCCCTCATTGCCGCGTATTATTCCGCCAAGCAATTTCTATACCGGACAGTATTGGATGTGTCCCTTTTATTTCATATGAGAGAGCAATGCCGATATGGCGCCGAGCAGCTCTTCGAAATTATAGGGCTTGGCCAAAGTGCCGCTGAATCCGAATTCTTTGTAGTTATCTAGTATGTAGTCGTTAGAATACCCGCTGGCAACTAGTGCCTTAACCGAAGGATCCAATGTTTTCAAGCGGGCAATTGTGTCCTTAGCCCCTAAGCCTCGCGGCACGACCAAGTCCAGTATTACTACATCAAAGACAGCATTGTTGGCAATCGCCTTTTCATAAATGGAAATTGCCTGAGAACCATCCTCAGCCAGCGCAACTGAAAATCCAAAGTGTTGGAGAAGCTCACATGTAGCATCTCTAATGTCTCCATCATCATCCATGAATAATATATTTCCCCGATACGCGCAATCAGAGGTTTGAGTCGAACAACTCTGTGTTTCCACTAAACTACCACTCCCCGGTACAGGTAAGTCAGCCATACGGTTCAGTCCTTTCTCTAAATTATCTGAGCACCTATCAGACATAATAACATTATTTAATTATCAATTACAAGAAAAAAATAGTGCGGTCAGGGCAAACGCAGTGGAGAGTGAGCCTCCGGATTTGACATTACGGTTGCTAAGCCCTGTATTACTTTTTTTCATAGGACATTATTTTGCCGATTGTGTTAGTATAGAGGGAATTCCAGACCAGTAAACGGGTCATCTAAGTGAAAGAACCCTTAATAACTGAAGAGCTGATAAAAGAACACGGGTTGACGCCCGATGAGTACGGCCGTATCGTTAGCATACTGGGCCGCACCCCCATGTTTACCGAATTGGGCATCTTTTCGGTTATGTGGAGTGAGCATTGCTCGTACAAAAGTTCTCGGCTGCATCTGAAGAAATTGCCGGTTGACGCCCCGTGGGTCATTCAAGGCCCTGGTGAAAATGCCGGTGTAATCGACATCGGAGACGGTCTTGCCGCTGTGTTCAAAATGGAATCACATAATCATCCCTCATACATTGAGCCATATGAGGGGGCAGCCACAGGCGTGGGTGGCATACTCAGAGATATTTTCACAATGGGGGCAAGGCCGGTGGCAAGCCTCAATTCGCTGAGATTTGGTCCCCTGTCAGACCCCTATCATAAGCATCTCTTTGGCGGCGTTGTCTCAGGGATTGCCGGTTATGGCAACTGTATAGGTGTCCCAACCGTTGGCGGCGAGATATACTGCCACCCCTGTTATGCTGGCAATATCCTTGTAAACGTATTTAATGTCGGCATTGTAAAAAAAGATAAAATATTTTATGGCAAGGCAAGCGGAGACGGCAACCTGATTATCTACGCAGGCTCAAAGACCGGCAAAGACGGCATTCACGGCGTTACTATGGCCTCAGAAGAGTTCACAGACGACGCACAGCAAAAAAAGCCAAACGTGCAGATTGGAGACCCTTTTACTGAAAAACTCCTGCTTGAGGCCTGCCTTGAGGCAATGGACAAGGGGCTGATTGTTGGGATTCAGGACATGGGCGGCGCGGGGCTTACGTCGTCGTCCTCTGAAATGGCCGGACGGGCAGAGACGGGCGTGGAGCTTGAGCTGTCCCTTGTGCCGCTTCGTGCCGAGGGCATGATACCATATGAGATTATGCTTTCTGAGAGCCAGGAACGAATGCTGCTTGTGGTGGAGCGTGAAAATAAAGATGCACTTATCGATATATTTAAAAAATGGGACCTCGACGCCGTCGTAATCGGCAAAGTCGGAGGCGATGGGTTTTTGAGAGTCAACTGGCACGGCAAAATGGCAGCGGAAATTCCAGCAACAAAAATATCAACCGACGCGCCAATCTACGACAGGCCATCAAAGAGACCGACCAATCAGGACGAACTAAATACGCTTGATTTATCAAAAGTCCCGGATATAACTAACTCAGGTAACGACGCATTGAAAAAACTCCTTGCATCGCCGTCGATTGCTTCAAAGGAGCTGGTCTGGCAGCAGTATGACCACATGGTGCGAACGGACACAATCGTCAGACCAGGTTCAGATGCCGCCGTTGTCCGCGTAAAGGGTACGAAGAAGGCCCTTGCCATGTCTGTGGATTGTAACAGCCGCTACTGCTGGCTTGACCCATATCTTGGCGCAGTTCACGCCGTATGCGAGGCCGCAAGGAATGTTGCCTGCTCAGGGGCGCTTCCTCTTGCTGTTACAGATAATCTTAATTTTGGGAACCCTGAAAAACCAGAGGTAATGTGGCAGTTCATCGGGGCAATAGAAGGGATAAAAGACGCCTGCATCGCCCTCAATACACCAGTCATAAGCGGCAACGTAAGCCTGTATAACGAAACCAAAGGCGATGCCATTTTCCCCACGCCGACAATCGCCATCGTAGGCGTTTTAGAAGACGCAGACAGGGCGCTGACCCAGTGGTTTAAAGCTGCCGGTGATGTTGTCATGTTAATAGGGCAGACAAAAGAAGAACTTGGCGGCAGCGAATATCTCAGCCTATGCCACGGCATTGAGCGTGGACTACCTCCCACCATTGACCCGCTCAAAGAGAAGGCACTTCATAGCGTGCTCATTAAACTCAACGCTCAGGGATTGTTAAAGAGCGCCCATGACTGCTCAGAAGGTGGCCTTGCAGTAACAGCGGCTGAATCGGCGTTTGGTTTTCTCATCGGGGCGGAGATTGACCTGGGGGCATCTTCCTTAAGGGCTGACGCGCTCCTGTTTGGTGAGAGTGCTACGCGTGTGCTTATCAGCGCAACTGCTGAAAATGCCGACATTGTGGAAGCCGCAGTTGTGGCAGCCGGGCTGCCAATAGCGCGTATCGGCAAAACCGGCGGAGACATATTACGCATTAAGGCCAAAGACATGACACTTATCGAGATGCCAGTAAGTGAACTAAAATCCATCTATGACACATCTTTAGAGAGAGGACTCAACCAAAATGAACATATATGACATGAAGGAAGAGTGTGGGATATTTGGAATATACGGGCACCCGGAGGCCGCAAACATGGCATATCTTGGCCTTTACGCCCTGCAGCACAGGGGGCAGGAAGGGGCAGGAATATGCTCCTCTGACGGGCGGAATTTGCATCTGGAGAAATCTCTTGGCTATGTGTCGGAGATATTCAACGAAAAACGCCTGAGAAGACTCCTCGGCGAAAGCGCCATCGGACATAACAGGTACTCAACAGCAGGCGGCAACGCCCAGAAAAACGTGCAGCCCATCATGGTGAACTCCTCCTTGGGGTCGCTGTCAATAGCCCATAACGGCAATCTCACAAACGCCGGTGTCCTGAAGGAGACCCTGGAGCGCGACGGCGCCATTTTCCAGTCCAATGCCGACAGCGAGGTAATCGTACATTTAATAGCCCATTCAACCGCCCGCACCGCCGAAGAGAAAGTCATTGAGGCAGTCAACCAGATACACGGCGCGTTTAGCCTGCTCATACTAAAAGAGGACGAGTTAATTGCAGTCAGAGACTCCTTTGGTGTGCGCCCGATGTGTATAGGAACATTAGACGGCGCTTACGTAGTGGCGTCAGAGACATGTGCATTTGACCTTATCGGGGCCACATATATCAGAGACGTGGAGCCGGGTGAGATGGTGGTAATAAATAAAAACGGCATAAACTCCATAAGGGCGATTCGCAGCGCTATGAGGGCACACTGCGCGTTTGAGTTCATATATTTCTCCCGACCTGACAGCTACATATTCGGCGGCACAAACGTACACAGAATACGAAAGGCGCTGGGCAGGCAGCTGGCCATTGAGTCATATGTCGATGCTGACGTTGTCATCCCTGTCCCGGACTCCGGCGTTGCCGCAACAATCGGCTATGCCAACCAGAGCATTATCCCATTTGATTTCGGTCTCGTCAGAAACCACTACATTGGCCGCACATTTATAGAACCTAAACAGAACATTCGCCACTTCGGTGTTAAAATAAAATTGAACCCTGTTCAAAGCATCCTCAGGGGCAAAAGGGTCGTCGTCGTAGATGACTCAATCGTCAGAGGAACTACGAGTAAGAAAATTGTCAAGATGCTCAGAGAAGTCGGCAAGGCCGCAGAAATTCATGTAAGAATCAGCTCCCCGTGTACAATTAGCCCGTGTTTTTACGGAATCGACACCCCAACGCGTAATGAACTCATTGCATCGACTCATCAGGTTGAGGAAATCAGAAAATATCTGACCGCTGACTCGCTTTCATACCTGTCGTTCGACGGCCTGAATTCTGTGCTGCCAAACCCTGACGACTACTGCTACGCGTGTTTTAACAGCAAATACCCGATTAGTTTTATACGCGAGGAGCCTGCCCAGATGGAATTGTTTTTGGCGTAGCTGCGGAATCGCCTTAGTGTTTAAGAGAATCGCCGCAGCATTTGAGTTTTTGACGATAATCCCTTTGCCATTTAAACGGGCAGACAGCGCTGGTCAGTCTCAAATATGGCCTGTAAAAGATATTGGCAGGAGTTCTTCTGTATTTCCCATCGTGGGGCTTATCATGGGCGGTGCATATTTATTGTGCTTTATGCTGCTTAGGCATGTGCTGAGTGTTGAAGTATGCACTGTAGTGGTAATTGTACTTGGGGCGGTAATCACAGGGGGGCTTCACCTTGACGGCGTATCAGATACGTTTGACGCCCTTGCCGCAAAGAGGACACCAGCGCAGAGGCTCCTGATAATGAAAAGCGGCTCAGCCGGTCCAATCGGTGTATCTGCCATTGTGTTGACCGTGCTGTTAAAATATGCGCTGCTTAAAGGTTTACTTCTAAACCCCCAACTGTCAAGCGCCTTCGTCCTGCTCAGTTGCCCTGCAGCCGGACGCTTTGCCGCCACTGCCGCTATGTTCACCGGCAAGAGCGCTAAGGCAGAGGGGCTTGGATGGATATTTATTGAGCATACCGGAGTTAAAGAGTTTATGACTGCGGCAGGAACTATGTTTTTAATTACAACGCTGTTAAATCTGTATTTGAATAGTGGCAGCGTCCTTTGTGTCTCTTTACAGTCTGTAATGATAATAATTATAATTTCCGCTGCGGCAAAGTTCAGCGGGGCATTTTTTCTGAGACGTTTTGGCGGTCTCACGGGGGATACGATGGGGGCATTTATTGAGGGCGCTGAACTGATGTTTTTAATATATCTAACGATAACAACAGGAGGGCACATATGCCGACGCGGGTTTATCTGATTCGCCACGGGCAAACCATAGACGCACATGAGAGGCGCTACAAGGGCCATCTTGATGTACCGCTGTCTGAGGCGGGCATAAGACAGGCAGAGCGTCTTGCCGAATTTGTAAAACATTTGAAGTCACCACCTGTCAACCGCATATTTTGCTCTGATCTCAGCCGCGCCATAAGGACCGCCGAGGCGATAGGACTGCCCATTGGCATCACACCTGTGCCAATAAACGGCCTTCGCGAGCGGCACTTTGGTCAATGGGAGGGCATGACATTTGACGAGATAAAGGCCGTCTCACCAGAGGCATTCACAAATTGGGCAAGCGACCCGCTGGCTTTCAGCCCCATAGGAGGCGAAAGCACAAAGGAAGTCAGCCTGAGAGTGACACCAGTATTTAAAAAAATCGTAAATGACCACAAGGACGAAACCATAGCAATAGTCGCGCACGGCGGGGTAAACAGGGTGATCCTATGCGATGTGCTTGGCATCCCGCTGACAAACATATTTCGTGTTGAGCAGGACTTCGCATGTCTCAATATAATAGATTTTTATGACAGTGTGCCTGTGGTAAAACTCATGAACTACGTGACGGAGCTATAGCCCCTCATGCCTAAGTCAATAATGATTCAGGGAACCGGCTCGGGCGTGGGCAAGAGCCTGATTGCTGCCGGGCTTTGCAGAATATTTGCCAAAGACCTGGGGCTTCGTGTAGCGCCGTTTAAGGCTCAGAACATGGCGCTTAATTCGTTTGTAACGGCAGATGGCGGGGAGATTGGCACGGCCCAGGCATTACAGGCAGAGGCCGCCGGAGCAGCACCCTCAGTTTACATGAACCCAATACTGCTTAAGGCCGCAGGTGAGAGCGGCTCACAGGTAATAGTGCTGGGCAAGGTGACTAAGACCATGCAGGCGTCAGAATTTTATGCGAAAAAGGAACAATTCTGGAACACCGTAACACACGCATGGGACGAACTCAGCGCTGCATATGAGTTTATAGTCATAGAGGGTGCAGGAAGCCCGGCAGAGATAAACCTAATGGACAGGGAAATCGTCAATATGGCAGTTGCAAGGCACACCGGCTCACCGGTAATTCTTGTTGGCGACATAGACAGAGGCGGGGTATTCGCGTCTCTTTTTGGTACGACAGCGCTCTTAAACTACGAAGACTCACGCCGGATAAAGGCATTTATAATAAACAAATTTCGCGGTGATATAAATATCCTCCTGCCAGGCAACAAACAAATTGAAGATAGAACCGGCATCCCCGTAATCGGCGTTCTTCCATATGTTACTAACATGGGGCTTCCCGAAGAGGATGGCCTTGTACTGGAGAGCCGCTCTTCTGCCGTGTCAACTAATGCCTCTATAAAGATTACAGTGCTGAGGCTTAAGTATATATCGAATTTCACAGATTTTCAGCCTTTTACATATGAGCCGAATGTGGAGCTTGTCATAAGCCGCCGCCCCGAAGATATTTTCAATACGGACCTGATTATAATCCCTGGTTCTAAAAACACAATTGCTGACCTCATGATATTAAAAGACAGCGGACTTGATGAGCTAATAAAAAAGGCGGTGAAAAAAGGGATTCCACTAATCGGCCTCTGCGGGGGGTACCAGATGCTTGGCAGGACAATCGAAGACCCGCTCAGGGTTGAAAGCGCTGAGGCAAAAGTTACCGGCCTCTGCCTGCTTGATACGACAACTGTGTTTAATGAAACGAAGACCACGCGGCAGATTGTTGCCGGGACTGCTGGGCAGATACCATACATAAATAATTCACACAGCGCACTAAGGGGCTACGAAATCCATATGGGCCAGACCACAGAGGCGGACTCACCAGCATTTACCATCAGCGGTCAATATCCCGACGGCGCAGTAAAAGACGGCGTGTGGGGCACATATATTCACGGTATATTCGATAACGACGCCCTTCGCAGGGACTTAATTAATGGCTTAAGACAAAGGAAAGGTCTGCCCCCTGTTGAATATGCACCGGTTAGTTACGCAGCCGAAAAAGACGCAGCCATAGACAGACTTGCCCAACTGCTCAGGACTAATCTCAACATGGATTTTATATACTCGCTAGCTGGATTGTAGCTTTGGAATTTACGTCTTAAGGCATTACGCAGCACGTTTTCAATATTAAGAATTTGTTCATGCGATAATATCACTGGTGTCTCTTTAAATGAAAAATGGTTTCAGAATATGCACCTTTATCTTTCTCTGTGCGGTTTAGCACAGGACGTTTATATTGATTAACTATTTGCATTCCTGATTCCTTAGCAATTGCAGGATATATGTTGTATTTATCGTTTGCAACGAGAAAAATATCGTAATCTTCTATAAGAAATCTCTTACAATTGTTTAGAACGTCTGTAATTCCAAGTATATAACTATTTTTTGCTTCCCTGCTTTGTCCCCTGAACAGCGGGCCGATTTCCAAGCTGTCTTTTCTTTCAAATCCAAATAAATCATATGCGTAGGCGTGTTGTTCATGGTAATCAATCAGCCCAATATATGGCGGGCTTGAAAAAATCCCCCTGATTTTTTGACTGCTTGCTAAATCAGCGAAAGCAGGGTTTATTTTCCTAAGCCCTTCAAAAATATCTATTGATCTCCCATCTCCGGTTAAACAGACTTGAAAGGTCTGTGTCTTCAAGCTGTCAAAATGAGCCAGACGTTTTAAGGTATCTTTCGTATAGGTTATCCACCATTTTAGGATTGAGAAGATAGGTTTGCACATTTTCCCATGTTTAGCACAATAATATGTTGACGTTATAGGTTCGTATAAAGTGGCAAGGTCTGCGTGTGT
Organism: Candidatus Magnetominusculus xianensis; assembly: GCA_001541255.1. GTDB lineage: Bacteria > Nitrospirota > Thermodesulfovibrionia > Thermodesulfovibrionales > Magnetobacteriaceae > Magnetominusculus > Magnetominusculus xianensis. The sequence goes on along the minus strand of LNQR01000100.1, from coordinate 43,152 downwards.
TGTTGCCCTGCAGGAGCGGATAGTCCTGCTCAATATTACGCTTATGATATTTTTTGTATCGTAATTTTTTATTTTACAGATTTCATCCAACATAAAATTTATTTCGTCCCTTATATGCTGTGAATACCACTTATCGAGGAATGTATCAGCCTTGTCTTGCCTTAGCTTTATATTGTAATCCTCTACAAGTTTGTTATAAGTTGGCAAAAACTCTTTTTCCTTTTCAGAGCCGTAGCTGCCTTCATTTATTTCTCCACGTTTTAGCCTGTATTTGTATTCGGGAACTGGAAAATGTTTATTGTTAAAATTATAAAGTAACTGCAAGAGTTTCTCTTCAAATTCAATTGTGCGCGAGTTTGCAAGAAACCCTCTGAGCGCCCTTGTAATTCTGTTGAGTTCCTTTTGAACGTCAAACATATCGTATTTGATTACCTTGACGTTACCGATTAAGGCATTGAACGCAGAAACATCAATTCCTATGGCGTGCATCCCCAATTCGCAAGACTGTACCATAGTTGTTCCACTGCCGGAAAAAGGGTCTAAAATGATGTCGCCATCTTTAAAACAGGCTTCTCTTTTAAATTGGTCTGTGTGGCTGTCAAGGAAATATTCTACGAGTTGAGGTATGAATTTACCTTTATAAGGATGCAGGCGGTGAACATGCTTTGTAGTCTCGGCCTCCTTGTATTGATCAAAGGATAAAGCCCAGTTTAGGTCTTCGCCCAGTTGATTCTTCCATGAATGCTCTCTATTGCCGGTATAGGATTTGTAGTAGCGCTTTAACTCTTGTTTAGAAACTTGAGTTGAGCCGTTGCTTCCAAGTTTCTTTATCAGCCCGTATTGTATAAGGTAAGAAATATTTGAGGTCGTTACGGGTTTACCCAAGTGTTTAGTCGCCCAGTCACTGGCCTCTTTAATCGTCAATAATTCACTGTCTGCTGTCTCTGTTTTCATTTAGATTTCAAACTGTACTAATTCAGTATGTGTCGGTATAAGGAAGTGTACCACATACGCCGCGTTTGAGTAAAGCAACGGAAGAGATGTAATGGTCAGAGTTTGAGTACTTTGACATGAGTGTAACGATCATAAAGATTTCTGATGACATCAGAGGTAGTTATTTCACCACGTGTTACACGCTCTAAATCGGCAACTGTTTCAGGAGGCACTACCAATCCCTCAAGCTGTTGTTGTGCAATAGCATGATCGAACGCCCGTCTATTGCATTGAAATTTATGACTTGTCACTGCATCCTCCTTTCTCACCAACACCTTGTTGATTATACCACAGTGCAGCACAACACTGCTATGCCCCATCGGGCTTCGGGCAACAAACTATCCCAATTCCCTAAGCAGTTCATCCCTGAAACGCGGTACATTCCCATTATCTCTTAGTAACCCACGACTGATGAGCCTCTCGTAGATTTCAAGGACAATCGGCTTAGAAATAGATAAATCACCCTTTGAAAATATCTCAAGCGGCGTTCCAACCCCTGCCACCCTACCGTCTTTCATCACAATCATGCGGTCTGCCCACTCATAGGCTAAATCTATGTCATGAGTTGACATTATCAGTGTGACGCCATTAGTGTTCAACCTCGAAAATATATCGAGAACCATTTCCTTGTGCCGCTGGTCAAGACCAGCAATCGGTTCATCCAACACAATTACCTGCGGCTCCATCGCTATTACACCGGCAATCGCGGCAAGTTTCTTCTGCCCGTGGCTTAGAAAGTGTGTGGCCCGTTCCTTTAATTCATAAATCCCGCACGCATTCAATGAATCATCAACCCTTCTTTTCACTTCCTCAAAGGATAAGCCCAAATTCATTGGGCCAAATGATACATCCTCTGCTACTGTGGCTGAAAACAGTTGAACCTCCGGGTCCTGAAATACTACTCCAACATGTCTCCTTAATGTAGTCAGTGCCTTGCGGTCATATGTGACTTCAGTGCCGTCACAGAAAATCTTCCCGCTTAATGGCCTCAATATCCCATTTAAATGCAGTAAAAACGTGGTCTTCCCAGCACCGTTTGCCCCAAGCAGCGCATACTTCAATCCCCTTTCAATATGTATAGAGACATCGCTTAACGCTGTAACGCTGTCATATTTGTATGTAATGCCTTTTGCTTCTATCATCTTGTGCCTGCAAAGATTAACAATACATCGATGATGGTGATGGCGGCAATATTCGCCGCTGAAGTTTTGAAGCCTCTTTGCATGACACGCAGCTCACCGGTATATCCCCTCGACTCAAGCGCCGTGTTTAAGATGTCCGCCTGCCTGAACATTCGTTGAAACAGGCTTGATACTAATATCCCCATCGCCCGATAAGAATTTTTAAGTCCATCATACCCCAAACGCGAGGACTGAGCGGTGCGCGTCTTGTGTGAAATGTCCATAAATACAAATATAAACCTGTACGTCAGTCCCATCAGCTCACAGATAACCGCCGGTACGTGGATTTTCCTGAGTACAGAGAATATATCAGAGGCAGGGGTTGTAAGAATCAAAAAATAAAAACAGGAAATCGCGGCAAACGCCCGAAAAAATATAAACATCGCCCCATTTAAATCTACAGAGCCATACGCTATAGCGGCACTTCCCAAAAAAACAAAAACAAATGCACTGGACATCATCTTAAGATAATACCGCGGCGGAATCTTCGCCAAAAATAAAACCACTGCCGCCATGATAATAATAACCATTAACAATACTGCCATTGAGCTGCTGATTAGAGAAATCGCCATCAATGAAAACGAAAAGAACAGCTTCTCAACCGGATGCACATCTCTGAGGGCATTAGCATACGCATATCGCTCCGGCATTGTGCGGCTGGTCAGCGTTTCCTGCGTTTACGCATGATATAAAAAAAGATAAACCCAGCCCCGATTGCTGCCTGAAACACAAATCCGAGTGTTTCGATTCCCTTGGTCGGGCTCAAAAACGGCTCAACCCACCGTACATAGCTTGGGGCAATTTCACTTACGAGTGTTGATCCCTTGTCGTCGCTGCCCATAAAATCGGTTGTCTTGTAGATTATAGCCGGAGTTAAGGCTATTATTGTCAATAACACAGCCAAAGATATATTTTTAATTGAAAACATTTAGGTCTCCTCGCCTGCCAGAGCTTTAAGTTCCTCGGCACTATTGGCAGTTAAATAATTATGTACCAAAACGATTAGAATTCCCTCGCCAACTGCAATGGGTATTTGGGTGACAGCAAATATCGTCAAAAATTTTATGAAAGAGACGGTCAGACCGCCGCTTTCGGATGGAAACGCCAAAGAAAGCTGAAATGACGTGACAACATATGTGGCTAAATCCCCTAAGACCGATGCCATAAACACCGCAAACCACATTGGGGCATTTGCGTATTTGAGCAAATTAAACAGGAAATAAGAAACCATTGGCCCTGCAATAGCCATCGAAAAAACATTCGCACCATAAGTCGAAGGTCCCCCGTGTGCAAGCAGCAGCCCCTGAAACAACAGGGCAATCCCGCCAAGTACGGTCATTACTGAAGGCCCAAAGAGTATAGCCCCAAGCCCTACCCCCGTGGGATGAGAAGAGCTTCCCATCACAGATGGTATCTTCATAGCCGAGAGGACAAAGACGAATGCACCGCAAAGACCAAGCAGCAATTTCAATTTCGTGTTATCCCGGGTAAGTTTCTTAACCATTATAACCCCATAAATCATAAACGGAAGTGAAACGACATACCAAAAAGCGCACCAGCTGAAGGGCAAAAATCCCTCCATGATGTGCATCGCATAGGCAGACTTAGGACTAAGAATCAACAGCGCTACCACAGTCGCCGCATTAATATATTTTAATTTAAGCATTTAATAGTAATAAAGCAGCTTTAATGCACGTTCGATACGATTAATAAACGCACTGCGCACCTCTTCGTAAAACCCCAGGGATTTAACAAAGCTGCCGCCCTCGTGCAGGATGCTGAGATAATCAACCTGTAAGCCAAGTGTCTCAAGGTTTGCCTTAAGACTCTGACTCTCGCCCAATAAGTCTTTCTCCACGTGCAAACCAGAAACGTATAGAAGTGGAATCAGCCTGGCCCTTTTAACCGGCGGCTTTTCAGCGGCAATTTTTTTAAGTACAAGCGCCATTGAGGGCATCCCGTCGATTGTGGCAAAGAAGCAATTGGGAAATTTGTGTGTTAAATAGTAGTCAAGCCCCTGATAGAGAATATTGGCGGGGTCAGCGCAGAGGGGCGTACCATGGGCCACGATAACGTTGATACCTTCTGGTATGAAATCCTGTGCCACAGCAGATATAACATCATCCACAAACTGCCACCTATGGAGCAGCGTCTCACCCATGACAACGCGCATTCCCGGGAAATCACTGCACATATCGGCAAGTTCCTGATATTCAGTGCCGGGGACAATGTGAAGCGGCTGTACAACGGCCTTTCTGTAACCATGTTCTTCCAGTGATGCAAGGGCCTGAAGGATGCCAGGGGAGCCGGTCTTTTCTCTGACGATTTCTGATGTATACGCCCATACAATTTGAGCGTGATTATCTGCAAAGTACGCCCGAACACTGGTGTCGAATATATCGTAGGCGGCCTTGCCATTCGAGGTCGTACCAAATGCGGCGATAACCAGGGCAGGGGTATCCTTAAGGTTTCGTTTTTTTAGCTTTCTCTCTTTCACAGCAGAAAAAGCCTTGCGTCACGCGCTTCACAAACTACTTGCAGCCACATTACCATTCACCCTCGTGATTTCCTACTGGACAGGTCTTCCGGCTTAGGGCATACCTACTCACCCGCCTTCCCAAGTCGTCTTCTCACAAGATTGAGAGACGGGCTCAGTGGCATTAATCGGGGTTTTCGTTCCCATTACGGCTGCGGGGCAGCGGAAGTCTCACACTTCTCTTCCCTTATATCCAGCCAAACTAGACGCCAAACTAGACGCCAAACTAGACATAGTGTAGCACGACAGGCGCTGTAAAATCAACACACGCAGATCGCCTTTTTTTTGACTAATATAAATTTTTGCATTGTATTAAATATCGGCAATTGTTATAATTACATTAATGAACTACGAACGAGGAGGCTTATATGACTTGCAAACTATGCAGTGGAAGATTAGATTTGTTGATAAGGTGAAAGGCTGTCGAGCTGCGCTGCACGGGTTGCGGCCAAAGGTTCTTACTCTCGGAATATGTCGATGAAATAGACAAGGATACGTGGGCTACGATTTCAGGGCGAAGTTGTGACTCTGTTTAATATTTAAAATTCAATTAAAAGGAGTTAGTCAATGGCAGCAAGGTCAAGACCTAAGAAAAGCCCGTCTGTAATTAAGCGGGCCAGACAGTCCGTAAAAAGACAGCTGGTTAATAAGATGATTAAGAGCAAACTGAAGACATTAGCTAAAAAAGTCGAAGAGGCCATAACGTCAAATAATACTGAGGAGGCTCAGAAGACCCTCATTGAGGCTGTCAGGGCATACGCTAAGGCAGCGTCCAATGGTGTCATCCACAAAAATAACTCGGCAAGGAACATATCCCGTCTTACGCTGAAAGTCAATAAGATACTACTAAAGGCCCAAGCTGCATAAGGCAGACACATTAGACAGAAGGCGGTACACAATACCGTTTTCTGTCAATCTCTATTTGGGCTCTATTTGGGATAATCAGTTTATAAATGAATGCGATGTGTGAACACAGGGCATTAACGGCAGCCATCGCCGTCGTGGCGCTGCTATTTAGTTTATTGGCGGTCACTGGCAGTGCAGTTGGCGGTGATACGAAAAACACGAAAGAAAAAATAGCCATCACCAAGAAGGACAACGGCGGCAGATTTAAAGTCAAAACCGGCTGCCTCATCTATTTAGGGCTTGCAGAGAATGGCTCTACCGGCTACGCATGGTACTTCGACAAGCTGGACATGGAGTACTTTGAGGCACTCAAAGATAAATCCGTAGAATTGCTTCCCGACAACAAGACCGGCACAAAGGGGAAGCTGGTCGTCGGTGCCCCCATGCTTGCCACATGGATGCTAATGGCTAAGAAAAAAGGGCAGAGTGAACTTAAACTGCTTTACTACCGCATATGGGAAGGCCCTCAGACCGCAGTTGACACATTCACCGTAACAATTGAAATAGAATAGCTGAATTTCTAATATACATAACCTAACGCAAAGACAACTAAGGTAAGCTGAAAAAAGGATGGTCATCCCATTCGGATTTTAATTTCATATCGAACTGAAAAAAGGCAAAATGCTCAGGGTACTTCTCTATATAAGCCGTCAGAGTTGTAAGATATTTCATAAGCAATCCCTCAGGCGTATCTCCAGTTGATACCTCTATGGCAGGTTCTATGACAACCCTGGCTGAATTACGAGAATTGACATTCTCTGTTAAATCGATTAAAAACACAGGGATAAGCGGAACGCCTTCCTTAAGGGCAATCCTGTATGGGACGAGGTTGAAGTTGGCCGTGCGGCCAAGAAACGGCGCACTGTGCCACTGGCGCCCGCCTCTGCCCGTTGGTGGATATAGGACTAATTCGTTTTGCCTCAGGGCGTTTAACACGTCTCTGATTGCCATGTTTCTGAGACCGAAGTTGTCGAACGTTTCAGTTCCCGCGTTGATGAATCGAATGGGCATTGATTTTTCAACAGCCTCGTATCGGGCCTTATTGGCAAGCATCGTAAAGCCTGCACGCGCCACGCGCGGGGACTCCGCCTGTATAGCAAGCTGGCTCACCTTATAGCCCCTGTGCCCGAGGGCTGGCATTATCATCATATAGGGGCCGAAGTGGGGATTTAATAATATTGCACCTTTGCCGAGGCTTAACGCATGGTCAAGATGTGAAAGCCCCTCGGCAGGGATGTAGTCATCAATGGTTTTATCGTTCATCTTTCTGAGATAGCACTGTTTTATCCACGAGTTCAACTGGTTTTGAAACGATTTTAAGATGAGCTTCCCGGCACTCCTGCCCTTAATCAATGACGACAGCTCAAGCTCTTCTAACATTATCTGCTTTCTCCTGCCTGCCACACCCACCTGGAGGCGGGCCGCAACAGCCGTAAATTTGTTTATCGCCGCAGGGGGCAAAAAGGAAAACCAGATGCGTACATACCGCCAGTACAACCATTTCAGAAATGCCGCTGCCTGAGCTGTAGTTCGTGGTGGACGATGTTCAGCCTGTCCCATCAGCAGTGCCCCGCTGTTGCAGCGCTGCGCTCTTGTTTATATAACCTCAGAACTACCAGATAAAATCCAAGCAGCAACCACACAAAGCGAGCCGTATGTGAAGTCAGATCAAACTGAATCAGCCCATTTATAGCAAACACGGCTATCGCTGCGACATTCAGGGCAAACATCAGGTGTGCCATGTAACTGCCGTCGAATTCCTTCCATGTCTGATAGATTGTCCGGGCAAAAAAATTAACAAAAAAGGCCAACACTAAAAGGCCAAAGACACCCATCTCGTAAAAAAATGAAAATATCAGACTGTGTACCTCAGATATTGTATCCGGTACGACATATACGAATCCCCCAACACCGATGCCGGTTATGAGCGTATATGGATGCTTTATCATATATCTCAGCCCCGTCTTCCACATAGTCATTCTTGAGCCGATGCCGGTGACGCCTTCATTTTTTGATGACAACTCCTCTGTGTTTGACTTCAGGGTCTTGCTGGTTGTGAACATTGTGCTGCCCTTGTAGCCAAAACCAATGATCAGCCTGTCGATGAAGCCGGGCGTGGCTGTAATGATAATCATCAAATACGCAAACAGTGTCACAGCCGTATATTTGACGAACTTTTCTTTATGAATGGGATGAAACTTGTAAAACATAATAATGGCCGCCCCAAGCGCCACAAAAGCCCCTCTTACGGCCATCATAACAATGGCAAGCGCTCCAATGGCGGCAATAAGTGTGTACAGGGATTTTAACAGCCGGTCTTTGGTAAGAAAAAACAGTGTTATAGAAATTATTATCATCTCCATCTGCAAAGGCGTGGAGGGCGCCCCGATGGTAAGCCCCGTCGGTCTGTTCATTATCTGTCTTATTCCATATACGGAGAGCATCGTATTGGGTGCTATTAAAAGATCATAAAATGACGTGTACCACTTTGATACAAACACACTGATACTGCATATGACGCCCGATACTATGAGCGTTACAATCAACTTATGTAGCTTCTCCCTCGTAGTAACAACTGCCGTTATGAGATAATATATCAGCGCCCCAAAGAGCATCTGAAGATAAAACAAAGAACCCTCCTCCAAAGACGGACTCCACAGCAGTGATATCCCGTTATACACAAGTATCAACACGACAACAATGTCAACCGGCGTTGTCTCTCTTTTGAGAGTTTTGTCAGTGGCCTTTTTATAAAGCCATGCCCCAAAGGCTATCGTCATAAACAAGATACATATGGGAAATATGGCAGCGTCCCCTGTTTCAGAGACGAAATACTCGATACATGTGAACTCGATATAAAACGTGAAAATCGTCAGCAAAAAGCCAAACTCATAACCGGCAAAGAACACGGCGGCAAGCAGGACAAGCGCAGCAGGTATGGCAAGCCAGACCGGATTAATCATATACATCACAGAGGCCGCTACACAGCACATACTTATAATTATAAGCACCGGAGTCTGGCGAAGCGGCTGCCGTATGTAAAATTTTGAAGCCAGAGCGCTCATCTTTGAGAGCACCGCTTCAATGTATCAGCATGACACAGCATGATCATCTGTCGATATCAACCCAATAGTTTGGCAGCGTCCTTTGCGAAATACGTAAGAATCAAATCCGCCCCGGCGCGTTTAATCGACAGCAGGACTTCCATCATAACCTTTTCGTAGTCTATCCAGCCAAGCCTTGCCCCTGCGTGAACCATTGCGTATTCGCCGGAGACATTATAGGCGGCAACAGGGACGTTAAATGCGCGTTTTACGTCCGATATTATATCAAGATAAGAGAGGGCGGGCTTTACCATGAGAATGTCTGCGCCTTCTTCAAGATCAATAGCGGCTTCTTTTATGGCCTCACGGCGGTTGGCGGGGTCCATCTGATGGGATTTCCTGTCGCCGAAGGCGGGTGTGGACTCTGCGGCTTCTCTGAATGGCCCATAAAAGGCAGATGAGTACTTAACTGCATAGCTCATAATTGGTATGGAGGCAAATCCCTCTGTATCAAGGGCTGTTCTGATTGATAGAACGCGCCCGTCCATCATATCAGAGGGTGCAGGCATATCTGCACCGGCTCGCACGTGAGAAACGGCGGTCTTTGCCAGAAGTTCAAGGGTTGGGTCGTTGAGGATTTGCCCATTTTCTAATATTCCACAGTGCCCGTGGCTTGTGTACTCACACAGGCATACATCTGTAATAACAAACAATTCAGGCACGGCGTGTTTTATCTCTTTAACTGCCCGCTGAATGACACCGTCCGGGTCATATGCGCCTGCTCCTTTTTCGTCCTTATGTTCTGGGATTCCGAAGAGGATAACCGCTGGAATTCCTAATGTGTGTATCTCTTTTGCCGATTGTGCTATCACATCAACCGATTCTGTAACACACCCCGGCATGGATTGAATCGGCCTTTTGACGTTATGTCCAAAAGTCACAAAAAGGGGGTAAATAAGATTAGTCACAGAAAGCGATGTCTCTCTGACCATATCCCTGAGAACGGGATTATATCTAAGGCGTCTCGGCCTCACCGTTGGAAACATGATAGTTGATTTTAGACAAACACTGACTGAAAAAACAAGTACACTTATAGGATTTTCTGGCTGTGATTTTCCTGCGTTGTCCATGTATTATAATCAGTGACTCAGGAGGTGTGTGTGATATGAAGTGTCCAAAGTGTGGGTTTGAAAGCAGGGGAGTGCAGGATGAGTGCCGCAGGTGCGGACTTATATTTTCCAAATACAGGAGGCGCGTACTGCCGTCAGATTCGGCATCAGTGACCACCGGTTCAGGCGGCTGGTATAGTCTATTTTTTCATATAGATACAAGCATTAATCCTTTATATTTCTACGGTCGTGTGTTGGTCTTTGCAGGGATTGTCGTCTGGGGGATTAGTATTATTACAACGCCTATGGTGAGATTCTATGAGCGCGGCTGGTTTATTCACAACGTAAACCTTGCCTTTCACGAGGCTGGGCATACGATATTCAGGGTATTTGGGCAGTTTATTGGTGTGCTAGGTGGGAGTCTTGGTCAGGTGTTGATTCCCCTTATCTGCCTTTTCGCGTTATTGATAAAGACAAGGGACCCGTTTGGCGCCTCGATATGTCTGTGTTGGGTGGGTGAAAACCTCATGGATGTGGCCGTCTATGTAAACGATGCAAGGGCGCTTGTCTTGCCTCTGATTGGTGGGATATTTGGCTACGAGGACCCTGATTTTCACGACTGGCATGTGATTTTAAAGGATATGCACATGCTGCATTATGACCATCGAATTGCAGTGACGCTCTATGCTGGAGGTATTATGCTTATGGTCATATCCTTTATTTGGGGTGGACTTATGCTTTATCTTCAGTACAAGAGTGTGAAGCGGGGAGCGGATGATTTTTAATATACAACGGTGTGTATTAGACATTAATGATTAGTATAATCAAGCAGTTGGATACCGCTAATATCAGGCACTCACTGAAGACAGCCCTGGCTGCGGCAATGTCTATGTTATTTTGCGATTTGCTGGAGCTGAAACAAGGTTATTGGTCTGTGATCTCAGTTATTATAGTGATGCAGTCACATAGTGGCGGCTCGATTGGTGCAGCGTGGTCGAGGGTCTTAGGTACACTCTTTGGTGCAGTAATGGGTGTGGTACTGTTGACGATTATGGGAAGTAACCTTCTGACAATGGGCATAAGTATATTCCTATCAGTTTTCATATCCTTCTATTTGTCAAAGTATCATGATAGTTTTCGTGTGACTGCAATTACTGCGTCAATTATAATTATGATTGGCGGGACAAACCCGTTGACCACAGGGATTTCAAGATTACTTGAGATAACGGTAGGGATATTGATTGCGCTGTTTGTTTCCCTTTTTCTCTGGCCGTCAAAGGCGAGTGACGCACTTGCCCGCGGGATTTCCAGCATGTTTGAAAAAAGTTCAGAATTATTTCAAACACTCGTACAATGTCTCATGACCGCAGAGTATGACGACACGAAAATATCTAATCTTCGCAGGGAGATAACTGCCACTATTCAAAACAACTCTACTTTATTTACACATTATTTAAGAGAGCCCGGGAGATTTACAAGTAACACTATGGACTATTCAACCATAATGGATGCGCAACGCAGGATATTTGAAATCCTCATATCGATGAGCCACTCGGTAAAGGGGGCAAAGCGTAATGGATTTCAACAGGAGTTTGCCGTGGAAATCAATGCCCTCGAGCACGTGATTGTTGATGCACTCAACGCTAAGACATTTCCCAACTTAAGTGAAGCCGTAAACGCTATGGAGAGCCGCCGCTTAGAGTTGAGAAAAACTAACACTGCCCTTAACTATTCTATAGACGATGTAGCTCACTTCATATCGTTTTCGTACAGCCTGAAGGAACTTGCGTTTGAGTTAGAAGGCATAAGGACAGCAGTCTTATCAACAGCCCTCTAACGTCATCATCTTACTTATTAAGAAATCTTCTCGGATTGTCTTGACACATTTTATCCCTGATCGAGCTTATTGGCTTTGCCTTTGAGAACTTACACAGATAGTCATTGTATGAATCGATGTCTCGCAGGTTTATCATAAAATCGGAGCCAAAAAGGATTCGGTCTTCCAATTTCTTAATGAGGGCATCGTCTTTGTAACTGTCGATAAAATTACGAAGCATTTGGTAATAGTCGTTATCAATTCCTCTGTAGGCAATGTCGGTGTAAACATTATCGAACCTGAGGATAAGATCGACTATCTTTTTGGCCCAGTCAGTGGCTACATAACCAGACGATTTCCACCCAAAATGTGCTAAATTCAATTTCAGGTTCTTATACCTTCCTTTATCATAAGTCAGCACCCTCTCCCACCTTTCTGGAGAGCCAATCAACTCATGCCGTTCTTTATCTATTACGAGAAAACCACCATCGCTGCAGTGGCTTGTGATTGGGATTTGCTTTTCAACACAGCATGAATAGAGGAGTTTTACTTTGAAAAGCTCGTCCTCATTATCCTCAGGCCATGGATCAAACCCAAGTGGAGGGTAAACCTTTATGCCTGCAAAGAAGTTACTTTTTATGTTGTCAATGGTTCCATCGAATTTGCCCATATTTTCCAGCAAGTCATTCTCTTTGCCGGTATAGTCTTTGAAATATTTTTCGAGAAGCTCCAACAGTTCATCTATCGTGTAATTAGCTGTGTTTATACCCATAAACGGGAATATTTCAAAGATATGAATTTTGCTTTCCTTTTTATAGTCACGAATCCCGTTAAATAAATCAATGACCTGCTCTCTGATTGGCTTTTTCTTTAATTCGTATAGTATCCCTTTGTCTTTCAGTCCCTTGTACCCGAAATCCATCATAAGTGGTGTAATGACTATTTTGTCGTAGTCTTGTCCTCCTATAATGGCCTTCTCGTTTTTAATTATCTGACAATTTTTATTTTGTGCTAAAATCTCTTCAACAATAAGAAAATAAGAACCAAGATCATGCTCCATCAAAGATATCAGATTTTTGTAATCATCAATCTTATGTTTTAACAATATTGCTGCCAATGGAGCCATTGAGCCAAGAAACAGCGCTTTTTCTATCCCAAATCTTTTAATAAATGCTAATATATCAGGATGACTTAAGTTAAATGCATGGAAATGTATATCATAAAACTTCTTACTCATGGCAACCTCCTGTGTTCTATTTTTTGCTTTATATAGATAATATTAAATAGATTTATATTATGTCAAGAGAAATATTGTTCTCAATAAGAAACACAATCATGGTTATAGTATTTTAAGAAATTCAGTAGTTTTAGTGATAAGTAAGTTAAATTGAAAACTGATGATTAGTAAAATAGTTCGCAATGGTGTGTCTCATATCTCAGTAACAGGTAGTCATGCCCTGTCTGCTTGATTTTTTACTTGTGATAACCTCCTGCTATTCATTATAATTTAACGGCTTATGTTGACCAATACGATTATCTTTATAGCAGGCATTTCTATTGGCGCTGTTGTCTCATGGCTCATAGTCAGCCGCCGTTTGCTTGGTGAGCATTATATGAAATGCTCCGCGCTCGAAGGGGACGTAAAGGCCGCAACTGCTGAACTCAGCTCGCTCAGAGGGCAGCTCTCAGACAAAAACAATGAGATTATAGCACTAAGAGAAGATTTGTCAGCTTCACAGCAATCCCACGCAGTCCTCCAGACTAAACTCATTGCCTCAGACGAAAACCTGAAGGCTCAACAGGCTATCATCGAAACAGCAAAAAAAGACCTCACCGATACCTTTACCGCCCTCTCTGCCGTTGCCCTTAAAAGCACATCCGAGGATTTTATCAGGCTTGCCTCGGAATCCCTTGAGAAAATCCTCTCAGAAACAAAGGGCAGCCTCGGCCTCCATCAGGAAAAAATTCACGGCCTCGTCTCCCCGCTCACAGAGACCCTGAAAAAGTACGAAGAGCAAATCCAAAAGCTTGAGTCCAAGTGGGACAGAGACCACGGCAGCCTTGCCACCCATATTCAGAACATCGTGCTGTCAAACCAGCAACTGCAAAAGGAGACATCCAATCTCTCTACCGCCCTCAAAAACCCCCAGATTCGGGGCAGATGGGGTGAAATCCAGCTCACACGAACCGTAGAGCTTGCCGGTATGACTGAGTACTGTGACTTCAATCTGCAAAGCTCTGTTGACACAGATAAAGGCCGTCTAAGACCTGATATGGTTGTACATCTGCCATCGAACAGGGACATCGTTGTGGACTCAAAGGTCTCTCTCATTGCCTATATTGAGGCCATTTCGTCTGATACGCCGGATGAAAACAGGGCAGAGTTGTTTAAAAAACACGCACGGCATGTCAGAGACCATATGGAGAGGCTTGCGAATAAGGCATACTGGGAGCAGTTTAAAAAGTCACCGGAGTTTGTCGTCCTGTTCCTGCCCGGGGAGTCGTTCTTCAGCGCCGCGCTTGAGTATGATATAGCGCTGCTTGAGGATGCCGCCTCTAAGAGGATAATCATCTCCACCCCGTTTACGCTGATTGCCCTCTTGCGGGCAATTGCCTTTGGATGGCGCCAGGAACAAATGGCAAAAAACGCCGAACTGATAGCTAAGGCCGCTAAAGAACTATATGAGCGGTCAAATACGTTCGTTAAGTACCTTGCCGAACTTGGAAAAGGCATTAAGAAGTCCGTCGATGGGTACAACTCCGTTGTCTCTTCTGTTGATAAACGGCTGCTGCCCACGTTAAGGAAATTCAGAGAACTTGGCGTTGCTGTCTCCGATGAGACCGTTGCAATAGAGGAAATAACGCACGAACCCACCCGTCTGTACTCAGGTGATGAGGTATAATGTGATAATCAGACAGCAGACACAAGAGATAGAAAAAAACACACTCCACCCCCGCGCCTGCCTAAGCGCCAACACAAGGGGACGCCAGACCCCCGAGAAAGAGGGCGATATCCGAACCTGTTTTCAACGCGACAGAGACAGGATTATTCACTGTAAATCCTTCAGGCGGCTTAAACACAAGACTCAGGTTTTTCTTGCCCCAAAGGGCGACCACTACAGAACCCGCCTCACTCATGTCCTTGAGGTAGCACAAATTTCGCGCACTATTGCCCGTGCACTCAGGCTCAACGAAGACCTCACAGAGGCAATTGCCCTCGGACACGACCTCGGACACACACCGTTTGGCCACGCAGGTGAGGCCGTCCTGCGAAAGATTCACCCCGGCGGTTTTGACCACTATGTCCAGAGCCTCAGGGTTGTCGATGTCCTTGAGAAAAACGGCTCCGGCCTTAATCTTACATATGAAGTCAGAAACGGTATCATCAAGCACTCAAAGGGCATGGGCAAGATTCTCTCCGACTCCCCAAACGATATGGCCGACACACTCGAAGGACAAGTCGTTCGTATCTCCGATGTTATTGCCTATGTAAATCACGACCTTGACGACGCGCTCAGGGCTGAAGTCATTCACAAAAAAGACATCCCCGATGACATATCCTCCGTCCTCGGTAAATCTCACTCCAAGCGTATTGACACCATGGTCAGGGACCTGATTTATAACACATTAGAAACAGGGTTAGACAAAATAACCATGTCCGACGGCATCATGGCAGCCGTGAATCAACTGCGCTCCTTTCTCTACACCAAAGTGTATGAAAGCGCTAAACTAAAAGAGGAATTTCATAAGGCAGAGAATATCGTTCAGAGCCTTTATACATATTACGCTGAACACGCAGGGCTTATCCCTAATGTCATTGACAAAGACAAGGCGTATGCTGCCGGTGATGGCCTGCTTACACATGTCTGTGACTTCATCGCGGGGATGACAGACCGCTTTGCGCTTATGAATTTTGAGAAGATTTTTATACCGCAGCGCTGGACTGTTTTTTAGCCCAAATCTTTTCTTGCAAAAATCATAGGTTAAACCATTATAATAGTCTAATGCTTTTGGGAGGTTAAATAGTACTGTGATTGACCTGCATACGCACACGTTTTTCAGTGACGGGCAGCTTGTCCCTTCAGAGCTTGTCCAAAGGGCGCACGCCGCCGGATATACGGCCATCGCGCTGACTGATCACACTGACAGCTCAAACATTGAGTTTTTAGTTCCCAAAATCGTCAAGGTTGCCGATGACCTCAATCACCATAGCAATATAAAGGTCATTCCCGGGGTTGAGCTGACACATGTACCGCCGGAGATGATTGCCGCTCTTACAGAACTTGCCCGTTCGCTTGGGGCTAAGCTGATTGTTGTTCACGGCGAGACTATCGTTGAGCCTGTCATAGAGGGCACTAACAGGGCTGCTATAATGGCAGGAGTTGATATACTTGCCCATCCCGGCCTCATCTCAGACGAGGATTGCCGCCTTGCAAAGGACTCAGGCGTTACGCTTGAGATAACCGCCCGCAAGGGCCACAGCCTGACAAACGGGCATGTTGCCATCAAAGCCAGGGAGTTTGGGCTGCCGCTTGTTATTAACACAGACACGCATTCGCCCGATGACCTGATAACTAAGGACACAGCCGTTAAAGTCCTACTTGGCGCCGGTATTCCACCCGGCAAACTATCGGATATTTTTAAACAATCGCAGTATATCGTCGATAAACTCTTTAAAAATTTATAAATTAACTGGAGAATACAAATATGCCTAAGGCCATTAAGAAAAGACCTGTGAAACATGACATATCTAAAGGCGATCTGCCGTCCTCATACGAACACCTTAAACACTATCTCGATAAAAATAAACAGCGTTCGCAGCTCATCATTGGCGCTGCCGTTGCTCTCATCGTAATTGTGTCATTAATCGTAATTTATCAATATTATTCGCAAGGTCAGGTCTCGACATTGAACTATCGTGCGTATAATGCCTTTTATGGTCAAACATCTGCGGCAGACACAGAAAAGAGATTAAAGGCGTCTCTCGCTGACTTTCAACGCTCATATAACGAGGAAAAATCCCCTGTTTCTCTGCTTTACACTGCGGCGGCATTCATAGAACTTGGCAACATCGACGAGGCAGAGAAGACCCTGATTAAGTTTAATGATACTTTCCAGACATATGACAAGCTGCTGCCCATATCATACTACAGGCTCTTCGAGCTGTACAAGGCTAAAGGCACTGCTGATAAGGCGCTTCAGACCATTCAAAAACTCTACGCGCTGAAAACCCCGATATTCAAAGACCTGGCCCTGTTTGAGTGGGCATCGCTGCTTACCGCTTCAGGCAAGACCGATGAGGCAAAGGCAAAAATTGCGGAACTGGAAAAAGACTTCCCAATGTCTCCATATATTATGAAAAGCCCTGGCGGCACAGACAATGCTACTAAGGGCTGAGAGGCAGGTTTTAGCCGCAGCCCTGATTTTTCTGCCCATATTGACATCGGCTTATGCACTTGACGTACCGTTGAACACCACAGCCCACGTGTATTTTTCACCGCATGGAGGGGCAGCTGGGGCCATAGTCGCAGAGATCTCCAAAGCACGGTCAGAAATTCTCATTCAGGCATATTCCTTTACCTCAAAGCCAATTGCCAAGGCGCTTATTAATGCCAGCAAGTCCGGCGTGAACATAGCAATCATTATGGACAAGAGCATTATTTCAGAACACTACAGCGCCGGAGTTTTCACATATAATGCCGGGATACCGACTTATATAGATTCTATTCATAACATAGCCCATAATAAGGTTATGATTATTGACAGAGAAACCGTCATTACAGGGAGTTTCAATTTCACTAAATCGGCAGAATACGAAAACGCAGAGAATCTGCTAGTCCTGAAATCACGAGAGCTTGCCAATGTCTATATCGCTAACTGGAACTTGCACAGACAACACTCAGAAGACTACAAGGGCCAGCATTCAGAAGAAGGACACAATGGCAGGAGAGAACACTCAAAGCGTGAAAGAAATAGATATTAAACAGCGGAGGACAACAATACCATGGTCGTGATAGATGAAAAAGATGTAGATTTGTTACGCCGTTCAGGGGTGAGCGCTGACGATATTGACCACTGTGTCAAAGTGGCCAGGAAGTCCCTTGAGATTGCTGAACGCTGTGGAGGCAATATGGACATGAAACTTGTGGCACGCGGCGCCTTGTTTCATGACTTGGGTAAGGCGATAACTCACGGCATCACACATGGAAAGATAGGGGCAGAGTTAGGCAGGAAACTTGGACTGCCTGCTGCGGTTACAGACATAATGGAAAAGCACATTCGCGGCGGACTGACGCCCGCAGAGGCACAGGCGCTTGGCCTGCCTGTTAAGGACTATGCACTGTCAAACATTGTCGAAAAGGTCGTCATATACGCAGACAGGCTGGTGGATATAATATATGACGGCGTAGTCCAGCTTAAGAATGAACGCGATGCAGAAGATAGGTTCATAGAAATTCTGAGGACATACCCACAGTACGGCAAAAATGAAATAACCCTCAACAGATATATTGGTTATCACGAGGAGATTCAGGCTCTGATGAAGGGCAACCCGTGTCAGCATATGTAATACTGTGTGTTTCAGGGCTTTTTGCAATATTTAGCACTACAATGGCGAAGAGCCCGGTCTTGCCACTCTATGCGTCATACCTGGGAGTGGGGCCATCGGGCATAGGGGTTATTGCCTCAATATCTCCGCTTTCCGGTATATTGTTCAGCATCCCTGCTGGCATACTTGCTGAGAGGTACGGCAGCAGGAGGATGCTTCTTGTGTCTGCTGGTATATTTGTTACTGCCCCGCTGTGTTACCTGCTTGCTTCAAATGTCTTTTATCTGTCGGTTGTCAGATTCTACCACGGGCTTGCCACAACGATATTCGTTCCGGTGTCGATGTCTGTAATATCAAGGCTTTACGCAGACAGAAAGGGAGAGATGTTAGGGATGTTCTCAAGCTCTACGCTAATTGGGAGATTTATTGCCCCGATAGTTGGCGGTGTGGTAATCGGCCTTTTAGCATCAGACCCGCGCAGTGGTTTTAATGCCGTATATGTCATATGTGCCGCTGCCGGGGGGGTAGCAGCAATATTTTTCATAAGGCTGCCTGAGGACAGAGATGCGCACAGCAAATCACAAATCAAATCACAGAACAATTCACAGCGAGGCGATATGGCAAAGACGCTCAGGGAATTATTTACGCGCAGGGCAATACTAACAACATCGTGCGTTGAGGCGGCGGTGTCGTTTTCGTATGGGACGTTTGAGACGTTTTTACCGTTACATTTGATAAGCAAGGGTTTAGGCCCGTATGAAATTGGTGCAGTACTATCGGTTCAGATAATATCAATAGCGCTGAGTAAGCCGGTAATGGGCAGGTTTTCAGATAAGTATGGCCGCATAAATCAGATAATTGTTGGTTTGATGTTATGCGCTATATTCTCGGGACTAATACATTATGCGTACAATCTGGTATCAGGCATAGTAATAAGCATACTATTTGGTCTTTGCATATCGGTAGTAACATCGGCTGCATCGGCGCTGATAGCTGATCTCAGCCACAAGGAGCAGTTAAGCTCGTCGATGGGGATATTTGCGTCGGTTATGGACATAGGACATACGGCTGGGCCGCTTGCATCAGGGATAGTTGCCGCATACATGGGGTTAGGCAGAGTATTTCTCGTGTCGTCGTCGGTGCTGGCTGCGGCACTGATAATGTTTATGGCGTATCGTAAGATAATTAAGTGTGAGCTGAACTAATCCGATGCCAAAGTAGTCAATTTGGCTCAATATCCCTCAATATCCCTCAATATCCCTCAATATACAAGGAGACGCCGATGCTCAGGGATGGTGCTAAACAGGACAAACCGCGAGGCCGTTAGCTGTTTAAGTGCCGCCTTGCTGGTTACGCAGTTGTTGCTCAATTGCCTCAGCAATTGCAGTCAACGAACCTTTAACCGTTTTCCCCTGGGACACCACGCCAACCTCGCCGCATTCAACATTAAATCCAGCCGTTGACTCGTCAGCCCGAATCATTACAACAAAGGCCTTCCCGTTGACAGTAACCGTACTTGTTCCACTTAAAGCCATGACAATAGTATATCTGAAATACATATGATAAATCAATGTCTCTGACCAGAAAAAATATTTCAGATATTTGCAGCAGCCCCATTATACCCCTGCTATTTTTTCGCAGGGAAGAGGATTTCCCTTACCTTAGTTCTTAACTCCTTGGTACTGAATGGTTTTGTAATGAAATCATCACAGCCGCACAATTTGCCCATAGCCTTATCGCACTCCTGACCCATGGCTGTAAGAATTGCTATATGTACATCTTTCATACCAAGTTCTTTCTTGACGGTTATGCATACCGAAAAACCATCTATCTCTGGCATCACAATATCGAGGAATACGAGTTCAGGCCTCTTTTCTTTTATTATATTAAGCGCCTCTTCGCCGTTTTGGGCAGTTATAATTTCGACACCCTCATCTTCAAAGAGTTCGAGGGTTTGTTGTATGAGCCTTCTGATATGAAATTCGTCATCTGCTATAAGAATTGTTGGCATTGTTGTAGCCTCCTTTTTTAGTATTGATTCACGAGGGTTATCTTGTTATCATTCCATGCCTTTAAAAATGCGTCTACAATCTTTGGGTCAAACTGGGTGCCTTTGTATTTTTTCAATTCTTCTAAGGCATCATAGGAAGATTTAGCCTCCTCTCTGTATGGCCTTTTCGTTGTCATTGCATCAAAGGTGTCGGCAACTGCTATGATTCTGGCAAATATGTGAATATCCAAGCCCGTCGGCCCCCCCAATGGATAACTTCTGTTGTTATCGGTATAATATCTGTGGTGAAATTTAATGCCTGGAATGATGTCTTCAAATTCCTCTATGCGTGAGAGAATCTCTGCACCGTGTGTTGGGTGGAGTTTGATATGTTCAAAGTCAGCATCTGTCAGCTTGTCTTTCTTAAGCAACACATCGTCTCTGACGCCTATTTTCCCAATGTCGTGAAGAACTGATGAGAGCTTAAGCCTTTCTTTGTCCTCACAGGACATGCCAATTGTCTCCGCAATGGCAACACTGTAGTTCATCACCCGCCGTGAGTGGCCAGCGGTATAGGGGTCTCTCTTTTCAAGTGTATCCACAAGAGTGTATACCATTTTAATAACAGCTTCCTCAAGAGATTTGTAAAGTCTCGCATTGTCTATAGTAACAGCCGCCTGAAATACCAATGTGCTGAAAAGTTTAAGGTCAGCCGCAGTGTAGTTGTATGGCTCTATGGTACTTGCGGTTGCAATACCAAGCGTCTTTTCATTTGTTTTTATGGGTGTGTATATTAGGGAGCTTATAGTGCCTGCCGCCTTTTCGAATCTGGAATCAGATTTGCAGTCGTTAATTATATCAGCCTTACCGGAGGACATAAGACTTTCAGCAATCTCTATTAGCGCCCCTACCGGTGTGCCGTATTCGTCTATTAACTTAAGTGAGCCGGTTTTTTCGTTTATAAGCATGACAGACACATTGTTAGCACAAATCCGATCCAACACGTATCGTATAAGATAGTTCGCTATCTCCTTGACATTAAGTCTGTTAAATCGTTCCACAAATTCATAAAGTGTTTTGAGTTCATCGTATTTAGCAAGTGTCTCGTCAGTCATCATCCGAATCTGTATCTCAGCTCCTATAACTTGATTAAGTAACGAGGCAATTACTGCAATCTGATTGACATTCTGTCCATAGACCAACCCCACAATCTGACTATTGGCCTTTATAGGCAGGCGGTTTGTCATATTGTTGCAGTCAGCTCCATAGAGAATATTGCCATAATTGTCCTTTATGCAGAAATTCACTCCCATAGAATTGTTAAGCCCATTTATCAGCTCATTCACATCAGGTTTATCGATAAGTTTTTTTAAGTTAAAAGCAATCATTTTACCCCCTGTTTGATATTAGTATTTATCATATTAAATCCTGATTGGTCTGTTTTACAGGCAGCGTAAATGAAAATGTACTTCCTTTTCCTTGCGTAGTCTCAACCCATATCCTGCCCCTGTGGTGTTCGATGATTTCTTTACAGATAGAAAGCCCAAGACCTGTGCCTGTCGGCTTATCTGTAAGGGTGTCTCCCAGTTGTTCGAATTTCTCAAAAACCTTCTTCTGTTTTTCTATGGGTATCCCCATCCCCTGGTCTGCAACTGATATGGTGAGATGTTTCTCATTGTCATTGTAATCAGCCTTTAGGATTATATCGCCATCTGTACTAAACTTCAGGGCATTTGAAATCAGGTTTAATATCACCTGAAGAATTCTGTTAAAGTCACAAATAGTGTCGGGTATGCTTTCACAGATGACCTTTAAAGCATCTTTTCTCTGTTCAGGCAAGACTGTCATTTTAGTTGCATAGTTAAGTAAGTGTTTCATATTAACAATATCTTCTTTCCAGACCATCTTTCCAGCCTCCATTTTTACAATATCTAAAACATCTGTTGTTAATGAGGTGAGCCGCCTGCCTTCCGATATTATGGTGTCAATATTATCTTTTATGCGATCTACTGAGCGCTCCACTTTTTTATCAGCCATATTAACGTGTGGTAACACAGTCTCTTCAAAGGATTCCTTTATCATCTCAGCAAACCCAAGCACTGACGTCAAAGGTGTCCTAATTTCGTGTGATACGTTTGATATGAATTCTGTTTTTTTCCCGTTGAGGATTTTAAGTTTATCGTTCGCTGTCTGAAGCGTCTCGAAATGTAAAAAAACGTCTGATAAAATCATTCTTAAAAAAAATAAAAACCCTGTTATAAGCAAGAGCACTGTCCAGGTATTTGTCAGGATGCGTTCGACAAGACTATTTATAATGTTTTGCGGTTCATTTACATACACAGAGGCGCAGATATACCACCCGAATGGTTTATAAAATAACACCCACATAATCTTGTCATGAACATAGTGTCCAGGATCTTTTGGGCTGTCCCATTTATACCGCAGACCGTCCGGGTTATCCGCAACGGCAGTAAGTTCTTCATATAGAGACTTTTTCGTAACAGGGTCAATGTAAAGCTCCATATTTGTCAGCTCCATGGTCTTTTCTGGATGGACGAGTAAAGATGCCGCTGGCTTAACATTTCTTGAGGTAAAGATAAAGATGTTAACCAGGTTTTCTACATTCGAATCCCTCAATGTTTGGCGTAATCTGTTGGTAGCATCTGTCATTATTGAATTAACGGCCTTTTCGATGTCATCTATGCATACACCAGTTACAACAATCCATTTTTGTTTGGGAAGGTACTTGTAATATGTTAGCTTTTCCACTGATTTGTTATCTGTGTTACGTCTTTTCCACTTATAGATCTGGTATCCTTCACCATCTCGTAAGGCAGACTCAACCATATTTGGCATTATGTGTTTACCTGTGTAGTCATCATATGAACAATCATAATCCATAAGCTTTGGGTCTGGGCTAGCAAGTATTTCCGAATTATTATCGAATATAAAGATATAATCTTTATTTCCATAATTGAAACTGCTGATTGTCTCAAGTATCTTTTTTTCGATAGTGACTTGGGATAAGCCGTTAGCCTGCCCCTCCATTATGTTAATGTAGCTTTCTGCCAACATTACAACAGATTTAACTTCACTTACCTTTGTTTGAATAGCCGAATCTTTGTATGATTGGAAATTCTTGTCAATCAAGTGTACTATCTCGTACACATTTCTTAGTACAGTTTTTACTGATGATTTTTTGATTTCAAAGACTTCCTTCTTTACAACGGACTGAGAAAACAAATATATACTGGTAACATGTATGGCAATCATGATAATAATTCCAAATATGATAGAGTAGCGATTTATTGAGAGTGTGACAGTATATTCTTTAAGGAGTTTTTTACGAAAAAAGTCTACAAAATCCCTGCCTTTTTTATTAATCATCTATGACCATGCCTTTAACACTGCTATAAGCAGACCTACATGTCTGCGCGCATATAATCGCAATATTTGTGCCAGACATGTTGTCATTGTAAGTGCTTGTTATTACGCTATAATTATCCTATCTGTCGTTTTGAAGTATCTCATAATATGGGAATCCGCACCCACTTATATGGAATTGGATACCGCTAAGGTCTGTCATATTGCATAAACTGCCCGCATTTCGGGACTGTACAGATAGTAAAAAAGGGCGGGTAACGGCGGCGATTAATTTAACGCTTTACTTTAGGTTATGTTTTTTTGAATAATAGTACTATGTCTGAAAGAAAATTCAGAGAACTGTTTGAGGATATGACGTCAAGCAAGCTGAAGCTGCCGCCGATGTTCAAAGTATATCTGCTCAATGACGACTATACAACGATGGATTTTGTTGTTACCGTGCTGGAGACGATATTTCACAAGACCGCAGCCGAGGCGACACAGATAATGCTGCATGTGCATAAGCAAGGCTCAGGGCTTTGCGGTGTTTATACGAAAGATATTGCCGAGACAAAGGTGGTCCGCGTACGCGAGCTGGCCGAAAAAAACGATTTCCCCCTAATGTGCATGATGGAAGAGGAATAGCCATGTTATCGAAACGGGGCAACTGTGGGACAAAATATGATAAATAAAGAACTTGAAATCAGCCTTGAGGCAACAATCAGAGAGGCCAAGGGCAGACACCACGAGTATCTGTCAATAGAGCATATACTGTTTGCAGTACTGCACGACGAAAAAGGTATAGAAATCATAACAAGCTGCGGCGGCAGTGTGGATAAGTTAAAACTCATGCTGAGGGATTTTTTTGGAGAGAAGATACCGAAAATCTCAGAGGACAAGGATGAGTTCCCGCAGCCTACAGTGGGTTTTCACAGGGTCTTACAGCGAGCGCTCATGCACATACAGTCCTCCGGCAAGGTGGAGGTTGACGCAGGGGACCTGCTGGCATCGATTTTTATAGAGACCGATTCCTATGCGGTCTTTTTCCTGAAAAAAGAAAATATTACCAAACTGGATGTCCTCAACTACATATCACACGGCATATCGAAGGTAAGCCCATCGTCAGAGGAGCAGCAACAGGAAAATGGTGACCATGATGATACCGGCCCTGCTGTAAAGCCCCAGCACCAGCCGATAAAACAATTTACGGTAAACCTGATAGACAAGGCATCAAAAGGAGACATAGACCCCATAGTGGGCAGAGAGCCTGAGCTGCAGCGCATGATACAAATCCTAAGCCGCCGCAAGAAAAACAACCCCGTATTCGTAGGTGAACCCGGTGTGGGTAAAACTGCTATTGTCGAAGGGCTTGCCCTTAAGATATATAAGCAGGAGGTGCCAGTGTCGCTGAGTACCACTAAATTGTATCTGCTGGATATGGGCGGGCTGATAGCAGGGACTAAGTTTCGCGGTGAGTTTGAGGCACGCCTGAAGGCAACAATTGAATCGCTGAAAAAGATGAAAAATGCTATCCTGTTCATAGATGAAATCCACACGGTTATCGGGGCGGGCGCCACAAGCGGCGGTTCGCTGGACGCCTCAAACATCCTGAAGCCAGCCCTTAACTCAGGCAAACTCCGCTGCATCGGGGCAACCACATATGAAGAGTACAAGAATTATTTCGACAAGGACAGGGCGCTCTCCCGCCGGTTCCAGAAAATTGAACTGGCCGAACCCTCCATCGACGAGACCTATAAAATATTAAGCGGACTGAAATCCAGTTATGAGAAATTCCATAATGTGAAATATACGTCAAAGGCGCTAAGGGCTGCCTCTGAGCTGTCAGCGAAATATATTAATGACAAATATCTGCCAGATAAGGCAATAGACGTAATCGATGAGGCAGGGGCATATATGAAGCTCAACTCCCCGGACCATCACACGGTCGGGCCGCTTGAGATAGAACGGGTAGTCTCGAAAATTGCAAAAATCCCTGTCAGGAGCGTTACCACCTCAGAGGCAGATAAGTTAAAAACACTTGAGGCACGCCTCAAAAGCAAGGTCTTCGGGCAGGACGGCGCTATCAACTCTCTCGTAACTGCGATAAAACGCTCGCGCGCCGGGCTTGGCGCTATTGACAAACCAACCGGTTCATTTCTCTTTACCGGCCCTACGGGTGTGGGGAAAACTGAGATAGCAAAGCAGTTAGCCGAGGCGCTGGGGATAAGTTTCCTGCGCTTTGATATGAGCGAGTACATGGAAAAGCACACGGTTGCAAGGCTCATCGGCGCCCCTCCGGGCTATGTGGGATTTGACCAGGGCGGGCTTCTCACTGACACCGTTAGGAAGACCCCGTACTGTGTTGTCCTGTTTGACGAAATAGAAAAGGCACACCCCGATGTGTTTAACATCCTGCTTCAAATAATGGACTACGCAACCCTGACAGACAACAACGGGAAAAAGGCTGATTTTCGCAATGTCATAGTGATTATGACCTCAAACGCGGGTTCTCAGGAAATGGACAAAAACGCAATCGGCTTTGGTGATAGAACCAAAGATACTGCGTCCAAAGGAAAAGACGCATTAAGTAAGATATTCAGCCCCGAGTTCAGAAACCGCCTCGACGACACACTACACTTTAACCCATTAAACCACGAAATCATGCTCCTTGTGGTGGATAAGTTCATAGGGGAACTCGTTGGTCAGCTCCACAAGAAAAAAGTATCGATAGATGTTTCTGACGAACTCAGGCAGCGGCTTGCTGAAAAAGGCTATGACAGGCGCTACGGAGCGCGTCCTCTGGGCAGGGTAATCCAGACTGAGATAAAAACCCCCCTCTCTGAGGAGATACTCTTTGGCAGGCTTCAAAAGGGCGGCAAGGTTTCAATTGATATAAATGCCGGTAAGATTGACTTCACATACGAGATACAATCGGAAAACAGGTAAGTGCCAGTCTTTGAGCTTTCAGAAGAGCTGCTCTTCCCCCCTCCTGAACTGGCCGAAGACGACGGGCTGCTGGCAATAGGCGGCGACCTCAGCCTTGAGCGGCTGATAGTGGCGTATCAGATGGGGATATTCCCGTGGTACATGGACTACCACCCAATCCTGTGGTGGTCGCCAGACCCAAGACTAGTGTTGTTCCCCTGTGAGTTCGTGCTGTCGCGGAGTATGCGTCAGACGATAAACAAAAAGCTATTCGAGATAACCTTTGACCGGGCATTTGTCGATGTAATGCTAAACTGTGCAGAGGTAAAAAGAAGAGACTGCAATGGCACATGGATAAATGAAGACATGCTTGCGGCCTATACTGCTCTGCACGAGCAGGGCTTTGCGCATTCGGTTGAGAGCTGGTCAGAGGGAAGGCTTGTAGGGGGGCTGTATGGTGTGGCGCTTGGAGGGGCTTTTTTTGGAGAGTCTATGTTCGCGCTAAAGTCCAATGCCTCTAAGGCGGCGGTTGCCGCATTGGTAAATAAACTTGACGACTGGGGTTTTTTGTTTATCGATTGTCAGGTTGTAACACAGCACTTGCTATCACTTGGGGCAAGGGAAATCCCCCGGAGAGACTTTATGGCCCTTTTACGGGCAGCGCTAAAACTACCCACACGTGCTGTCAAATGGTCTTACTGAATAACTTGAGAAGGCAATAATATATTAGGTGTTAAATTTATACTTATAATACTAGCTTAAAATGCCTTAATATTAGTTGTATAATGCGGTCAATTCTGATATAATGTGTGTGGATTATGATATGTGGTGTGGTACGATAAAGCTATGAAAAGTAAAATGAGAATAATAGCTGATGGGCAGACGGACAAGGGCATGAAAAGGCCAAAGAACGAGGACAACTTTGTCGTTGAGCTGGGAGCCGGGGTATTTGTTGTAGCAGATGGCGTAGGCGGTTCGGCGTGCGGGGAGGTAGCAAGTAAGATGGCTGTCGATATAATCGGAGGTTATTTCAGAAATGTTGACAACGCAAATTCAGCTCAACATGATGGACAAGCCACATCCGCAAGTAGCGAGATAACTATGGCCATCAAGCAAGCTAACGACCATATATATAACACGGCAAAGGATGACCCAAAACTAAGCGGCATGGCAACTACAGTAGTGGCCGCCGCCTTATGCGGTGACAGGTTGAGCATCGCGCACGCAGGAGACAGCAGGCTGTACCTCATCAGGGGCAACACCATAGAGCAGCTCACCGATGACCACTCCCTTGTTGCCGAGCAAATCCGCAAGGGCATGATGACAAAGGAGGAGGCTCACGAAGTTGGCATGAGAAACGTTATCACGCAGTCGCTGGGCTTTACGCCTGATATAGATGTTGATGTTGAGGAGATGACCGTATATGATGGAGACGCGTTACTGTTGTGTTCAGACGGGCTTTATACAATGGTGCCAGATACGGCAATCCTGCACACCGTAAGGTCATCAGTTGACCCCAAACGCGTCTGCGAGAGACTTGTTTATCTGGCAAACAAAAAGGGCGGACGAGACAATATAACGGTGATTGTCGCATATATTTATAAGAAAAAGATATTTTCATTTATATATGATTTCATAAAATGGATAAGGAGGTAATCAATGGCTAAGATATTGCTAAAATTCAAAGAAGCTGCCCTGAAAGAAATACCGCTTGACAAAGAGGTCATAACCATTGGAAGAAAGGCAACAAACGACATACATGTGGACAATCTTGCGGTATCCGGGGCGCACGCAAGGATATTTAAGAAAGGGGACCAATTTTATATAGAAGACCTAAGCAGCCTCAACGGGACTTTTGTAAACGGCAAGAAGATTTCTGTATGCACCCTTACAGACACTGACGTAATCATAATAGGTAAACATACGCTTAATTTTGTCTCTGAGGCACAGCCTAAAAAACAAGCCGAACAAACTAAGGACAAGGATTTAATGGATGAAACTATTATGATTGACGCAAAGCTAAAGGACGAGATACTCGCCAAGGCGCCAAAATCCGAGGCCGGAAAGGTAGAGCAAAAAGATATACTTGGAGGGTTTGTCGTTATTGAAGGCTCAACAGAGAAAAAGGAATACGAAGTAACTGACAGAATCAGCACAATAGGCAAAGACCAGAACTCACTGATAAAGCTCAAGGGTTTCTTTGCGCCCAAGGTGGCCGCCCTGATAAACAGAAAAAAAGACGGCTACACAATCAGCTCTTCAACCGGCGGCAAAGGGATAAGGGTAAATGGCAGGGATATCGAAGGCCAGCATAAACTCCATGAAGGGGATGTGGTTGAAGTGTCCGGCCTCAAGCTACAATTTTACATAAAAGAAAACTAAAGGGCAGCCTATTGTTAAGTAACCTTTGCCGGAACTTCTTTAGGACTGCCTGATTAGTCAAGTCCCCATGAATTCAATCAACGGTTACTGCATTTGACAAAATCTATTATAGTTTGCTAAACTTCCTTCTGAATGGTTCGTTCCGTAATAATTTACAAATTAGTTAGGGGAGGGTTAATGTGGCGAAGATAGATGCGTTTTTTAAATTAATGAACGAACAAGGCGCTTCAGACTTGCACATGGTTGCTGGGTCACAGCCAATTTTACGTATTCGCGGTGAGATGGAGCGCGTAAAGTATAAAGAACTGGATAACGACGAGCTGAAGTCCATGCTCTATGAGATAGCGCCCGAGGAAAAAATAAAGGTTTATGAGGAATCGGGAGACATTGACTTTGCCTATGAGGTGCCTGGGCTTGGCAGATACAGGGCTAACTTTTTTCAGCAGAAATGGGGTGTAGGTTCGGTTTTCAGGTTAATCCCAAGCAAGATTGCAACTATTGAGGACCTTAATATCCCATCTGTATGTAAGAAGTTTGCAACACTGCAAAAAGGCCTTGTCCTCGTTACCGGCCCAACCGGCAGCGGTAAATCGACAACCCTTGCGGCAATAATCGACTACGCAAATAAGATACGTAAAGACCACATCCTCACAATCGAAGACCCCATAGAATTTGTCCATAAAAGTCAGAGCTGCATAGTCAACCACCGTGAGGTCGGCCTTCATACAAAGTCCTTTGCGGCTGCCCTCAGAGGGGCGCTTCGTGAAGACCCCGATATAATACTCGTTGGAGAAATGAGAGACCTTGAGACGATTCAACTGGCCCTTGAGGCTGCCTCAACCGGACATCTTGTCTTTGGAACCCTTCATACGCAAAGCGCTACAAAGACCGTAGACAGGGTAGTAGATGTGTTTCCAGCAAATCAGCAGGCACAAATACGCACCACACTGTCAGAGGCACTAAAAGGGGTTGTTGCACAGAATCTCTTTAGAAGAATAGATAAAAAAGGTAGGGTAGCGGTGCTTGAAATACTTATCATAACCTATGCCGCTGCCAACCTTATTAGAGAGGCCAAGACCCCGCAGCTTGCCTCGGTAATGCAGACAGGAAAAAAGCTCGGTATGCAGACCCTTGATGACGCTATTTTGGACTTACTGCAAAAGGGCTGGGTGTCACCAGAGGAATCATACGAAAAGGCCATCGATAAGAAGCGCTTTATCCCATTTCTTAAGGAACCGCCGCCTGATTTTTAGTCTGACTTATATGACCTGTTTAAAGAGATTTGAGGAGATAGAACTGTGACAAAAAACGATATTGATTCGATATTATCCACAATGCTTGAAAGTGCAGCCAATGTATCTGACCTGAACCTGACAGTCGGTAAACCGCCGCAGGTAGAGGCAGCCGGGCAGCTCATGCCTGTAGAGTTTGAAGACCAGTCGTTGAAATCACTGACTCCATTTCAGACCGAGGTCTTTGCCCTGCATCTTATCAACTCAGACAGGAGACTACTGGAAAATCTGACAAGGCAAGGCTCTTGCGATCTATCATATGCCCTGCCGGGAAAGGCCAGATTCAGAGTAAATGTTTTCTCGCAGCGCGGCACATATTCCATCGTCTTAAGAAAACTCGAGACCCGCATCCCTACCCTTGCCGACCTGAGAGTCCCAAAGGTGCTAGGTATGATTGCCGAAGAGAAAAACGGTCTCGTCCTTGTCACCGGCGCAACCGGAAGCGGTAAGTCATCGACACTTGCAGCGGTACTAAATCTCATCAACGAACAAAAGGCCGTTCACGTCTTAACGCTTGAGGACCCTGTTGAGTACATGCACCCGCACAAGAAGTCTACATTTAACCAGAGGGAAATGGGGGTTGATTTCGACACCTTTGCAAGCGGGCTGAGGGCAGCCCTGAGGCAGGCGCCAAAGGTCATCCTTGTTGGTGAAATGAGAGACCGAGAGACTGTGGAAATTGGCCTTTCGGCAGCAGAAACCGGTCATCTTGTCCTTGCCACCTTGCATACAATCGATGCCGGTCAGACGATTAACAGGATAATCGGCATGTTCGACAAGGACGAAGAGGTGCTGCTTCGTCATCGGCTTTCAGATACAGTCAGATGGATAGTGAGCCAGAGGCTTCTGCCCAAAGTCGGAGGCGGAAGGGTTGCCGCTATTGAGATATTAAAGACCAATCTGCGTGTTAAGGACACTGTGACAAACGGTGAGTCGGAGGGGAAGACTTATTATGAAATCATTGACTCTGGTGACAACTACGGGATGCAAACCTTTGACAAGTCCATAATAAACCTCTACAAGGCAGGGCTGATAAACGAAGAGACCGCGCTTGCCTATTCAACAAGGAAGGCTATCGTAGGCAGGGGGCTGGATATGGTAAAAAGCTCCAAGGGTGAAAAGACTACAGACATCGAGGGCCTGAGCATAGATAAAGACTATGCAAAAAAGGCTAAAAAATAGACAGGAGGCCGGGAAATGCCAGCCGATACAAATGAAAACATAGATGAAAAGACCGCATTGATCTGCGATGACAGCAAGGACAGGCAGGAAGAAGCAGCAGAGTCACTGGACGACCTTGGCTATAAAGTTCAGACAGCAGAATCTCCAGATGATGCATATGAAAGGGTGAAACATAACCAGTTTGATATAATATATCTCCATGCAAATTTTGGAGGCGGCAACCCAGAAAGCAACGAAGTCCTCGAGTTCATCCAGTCAATGCCCATGTCGGCAAGAAGAAAGATATTTGTTGTCCTTGCCGGGGCAAGTTACACCACCAATGACAATATGAAAGCCTACTCAGAGAGCGCCAATGTCGTGATAAACGAGGCCGACATGAGGGAATTCAAGCAGGTTCTAAAAAAATCAGTCACGGCCAACAATATGTTTTATAAGGTATATAACGAAATGCTTCGTGCAGTAGGCAAGGCATAGCCTTTCTTCAGAAGTGTTAAAGAATGCGCACCATGCCGCCGGGCAGTCCGCTCCGGGTCACGGGGGGGATGTTTACAGCCTTGCCACTGACCTTCGGACTCATGAAAGAAAGATACTGGATTTCAGCGCGTCGGTAAACCCGCTTGGCACATCTAAAAAGGTGAAGGCCGCTATCAGAAAAACCCTGAAATTGCTGCCCGGCTACCCTGACCCAAATTGCACACTACTGCGCCGCCACATATCAAAAAAATCAGGGGTGCCGGACAAAAATATATTGTGCGGCAATGGAAGTACTGAACTGATATATCTTATCGCACGGGCTGTCAAACCAGCAAAGGCGCTCATCGCTGTACCGGCATTCTCAGAGTACGAAAGGGCATTGTCGGTAAATGGCGTAAAGGCAATAACATTGTTTCCAATCGAAGAAAAAGACGATTTTCAATTAAATATCGAAGCCTTCATTGAGCAGATGATAGATGCTGACATTGCCTTTGTCAGCAATCCCAACACCCCAACCGGACATGTACTAAGCACAGATGCTGTGTTGTCTATAGTAAGGCATGCTGAACTTGCGAACTGTTATATTGTCATAGACGAGGCATTCTTAGATTTTGTGCCGCAGGAGACCGTTGGGGCTGAAGTATGTAATAACCCGCGCCTACTGGTGCTGAGGTCGCTGACAAAGTTCTACGCCATCTCTGGCCTGAGACTTGGGGCATTGTTCTTTCACGATGAACTCTCATCTGCCCTTACCGCTAACAAAGAACCCTGGTCGGTAAACACGCTTGCACAGAGGGCTGGGGTTGCCGCTCTTAACGACAGGGCATACGAGGCGGAGACATTTAAGTATCTGAAGAAGGAAAAGGTCTACATGGAAAAAATGCTGCGAAAACTTGAGATTAACTTCTTTCCCTCTAATATAAATTTTTATCTGGTAAAAGACGAAAGAGCGCCGCTTCTCTATGAAGAGCTGAGAAAGCGGGGGATTCTCCTCAGAGACTGCTCAAACTTCCACGGCTTAAGCGGCAAGTACCTGAGAATAGCCGTAAAGAGCCACAGAGAAAACGCCCTGCTTTTTAAAAATATCTCATCGATTCTTAGAAAAAATAATCGTTAATCAATTTTTGATCTGCCGGGTGCGGTTGTCAGACGGTATATCCAGTATCCAGCCAGCACCACCAGCAAAATAACAACGATTCTCAGGGCAGTCTTCCCGATTTGCTGGTTACTTAACGACTGCACAAAGGCAGGATTAGGCATCAGAGTGCCAGCCTTGAGCGTTTCATATTGAATCTTATACCAGCTTTCCTGGCTTATGAAGGAAGACAGGTCATAGTCCGGTCTCACGGCTGACGGGTTTCCTATGTACATATTCACAGGCACACCGTCATTCAGGGCCACGAAAAATAAGTATTTCCTTACCCATTGAAACGTAATATCCTTAATATCAAGCGGCGGATTGTTGCGGTTTTCTATCTCAATCCGGTAGTGTTGATGCCTTTCCGATTTGAACTCAATAAAGTTTTTGGTTTGATATGCAGGGTAGGCATAGATGTTTAAATAGCCGACAAGCGGTATGAACTGGTTCTCAGCGCCGCTTCCACTGACCATTACCCTGCGATTATAGTATGGATTGGTCACATTGAAGTATATCCTGTTAAATGGCAGCGCGGCCTCGATGGTTATGACCGTGTTCTTAGTTGTCTGTGCCTTGAATCCAGTGAAGGTGATGTTATCATATACGGTTGTAATATCCGGCGTGGTGGTGGTTAGGGCGGTTACAGAGTTTATCTTAAGTTTTTTAACAGTATCTTCGTTGACAGTGAGATTAAGCCCCTCGTAGGTGAGGTTGATTTTTTTCTGCTGCTCGTTGGGTTCAGACAGCTTTAAGCGGTAGTAGGGAAAGTCAGCCCTCTTGAAGTGAATGGAGGTCTTTCTAAGGTCAACCTGTGAGGAGAAATCATAGAGGCTGTCCTCGGTTAGTACCTGCCAGTGTTTTTGGTCTGTGCTGCCATAGAGGACGGCATTTTTCTGAAAATCACGGGCCTCGGTGCTGACTTTTATAGCGGTTATGGGCTTTGCGGCATCCGGCATCTTCATAGTTATCTCTACAGAGGTACCCTTGACGGAGTAATCGGTTATTTTAAGCGTATAAGTTTCTACGGGCTGCCCGGGTGAGATATCATTGAGGATTATATATGGGACTTCGCCAGTGCCCACAGATTCAATTAGGCGGAGGTCTTTACAGTTTTGGGCGCATTTTTGCAAGATTTCAGTCGTCAGGTGTACCCTGTAGAGAGTTCCCTTTTTTAGTGTACCGGCAATGGGGGCAATGTACTGGAGGGCCTTATCAGGGGCCGCGCTGACATCTTGTCCCATGTTTAGAATGGCGGTTAAAATGACGGCGAAAATGATTAGCAGCTTTTTCATCTGGGAACACCTCCATCAGGTGTTTTTTCAGCATCGCCTTGTGTGCTGAGGGTACCGGCGTCATCTTTTGTCACAATTGCGGCGAATATCCTGTCTTTATACTTATGGTAGGCAAATGATGTCCCCACAAGTATCAGGCCAAGCACAATGGATGAAAATATCCTGTACGGCGTGCTGACGTTAGACATATCAAACGCAAACACCTTTACGACCGTTATGCCAAAAAGTACAAACGCAGTATTTCTTACCGGTCTGGAATTCTTTATAAACCCGACACACATAAGAGAAACAGAAAAAACGGCATACAACACTGATAAGGCTGCAAACTGCGCCGCCCTCAGATATGTATAGAAAAATGCCCCGGTCTCGACATTTAACACGATAAAAAGCAGACAGCCAAATATGACATACACGGCACTTCTCACAAGCCTATGCAGTGAATTGACTGGTGGAGCGCTGGCGTTTTTCCTCAATATCGAGGCAAACACATACACTGCGGCCAGTAAAAACACTGACGTAATCCAGCGTTGCGCAAGCATCCACGTGAATCCATTTAATATGAAAAATGTGTCAAGTTCGACCTTGAACACACGGTGATAGTCGTAAAACAGGAACTTGAATAACGAAAGCCCCAGTACCGCAAACGCACCGTAAAGCAGGGACTTACGGGCGAGTTTTACGCTTATCCACAGGTAGGCAAGCCCCTGAACCGCCCAAAATATCGTAATCCAGTGCCTGGAAAACAATATCGGCACTGTTATGGACAAAAATAATGCCGCCTCTGCTATGAGCAGCACAAAGGCGCTCTCACCTGCCTTGCCCTTCTTGTACAAGTATGACGCCATCCAGAGAAACACTACCGAGTACAGCAGTGTAACGATAGACGTCAATTCCGCCGCCCCGTATCTATGTATCATATGGTAACTGTAAGCAAAGGCAATAAGGGCATTGGGTGCAGTCAGGGCAAACCCCTTCAGCTTGCCTGTCTCAGCATGGAATAGACCATAAACAAAAGGAATCAGGCTGTATATGAGAAAAAATATATTTATAAATATTAAACCCGGCCAAAATTTCTCCATATTGAATCCGAAAATAAACCAAATACTAAACGCCAGATAAGTAAATATAAAACCAAGTACATTTAGGAGGTGCCACCGCTTGTAGAAGGCCACACTAAGCAGACCAAGATTGAGGAGTGTTATATAAGAAAAGAGCGCCACATGGTCTCCACTTCCCCTGTGGAGTAAAAACGGTGTGAGAAATCCCCCAACCAGGGCAAGCACCGAAAGCCACTTCGTATCATACACGATGGACATCGACGAGGCAAGTATGGTTATCATCACCATCACTGCAAACGACACCGGCGCGCTGAACAGGTGATACAACTGAAACGCGGCAAACGCGGCAAAATACGATACCGCTATCCCGCCTCCAAATAAATACAGGCCGAATACCTTATATCCCTTTTTCCTGAATATATCCCCAAAGGCCATCATTGCAATACCGGCTGTATAGGAGACCGCTACGCGCCCCTCCGGTCCAATCCACCCACGCTCGAACGAGTATTTAAGGAAATACGCAACGCCAAACACAATGGCCATGATGCCGACAATCAATAGCCACTTCTGACCGAGGCGAACCTCCATCTCCGGCATCTTAGGGCGCAATGTAGATATTTGATCATGTTTGGGGTCAGGCTTAGGGGGCTGCTCTGTGTGAGCATCAGGCGTAATAGCCGGTGTAGGTTTAGGTACCTGCGGCCTATAATCATGCGCAAGGTCATGGTCTATCACGTCAGCGAACTTGTTTAGCTTCTTACCAAGGCGCTCTATGCTTTGGCCTATTTGGTTATTTGCGTCGATAAGGTTTTGTAGATTGCCTTTGATATCGAAATAGAAATCGAGTTTAACGGCCTCATCCCCTGTGTATATGTAACCACAGTATGAACAGGCCTTCGGCGAGACAACAGGCTTTGCACATGCCGGACATTTCATAGCCGACATCTCTCGCAACGGTCCACATTAGTAAGCCATAAATTCATCAACGCCATGTACTATCATAGCATTTATCTTAAGTTAAATCCTATACATTTATTGTGAGGTAGACACCGGAGAGTGAGATTTTGTATAATTTATGTAAATGTATTCAGCCAACAATCGTTATGAGGGCAAAGAGCAGGTGGTGAGACTGTTGTTGTCTTTGGCATTGTCTGTAATTATTTCCCTTAACACAGCGTATGCCCAGGAAGACCTGCTTTCGGCTGTCAAAAGGGTCAGAAACGACGTGAAAAATACCGCAACAAATGCCTCAAATCTAAACGAGCGGCTGGTCATTTTTTTTCAGTGGCAGAGGCTTCTCTTTGAAAAGGGTATTGACGTAAGCAAGGCCGTTGATAAGGAACGTGCCCTAAAAATAGAAGAGACTGCCAAGACCAATCCCCAGCAGGCATTTAAGATAATAGACAAGGCATATGCCGACCTTGAGCAGCACTTCGGCAAAGCAGAACTAACCGCCGCGCCGCAGCCGCGCCCAGAAATGAGACCGGAAATGAAATCAGATACGCGCCCAGACCAGCTCAACCAGCCGCCAATAGCCCACAGCTCAGTCCCTGCTGCAGCGCCACACATTGACGCGCAGACCATTAAGGCCGTCCGCAGCGAGGTAAAGTCCACACCGACTAACGAACACAATGTGCAGTCCCGCGCCTCTGTTCTTAACGGCTGGGCGGCAGCGCTCAAGAAAACAAACCCTGACTCCCAAAAAATCTACCCCGCCGAGACTGCCACTGTCATAAGGGCATATATCAACGAAGACCCTAAGAAGGCCGCCGCCATTGTTGACCGTGTCTTTGGCGATCTTGAAAAACTCGAAAGCGGCACTAAACACGCTACGCCAAAAACTCAGATGAATAAAAAAAATGTTGAATTACAAATAGCGCCAAACACAGAAAAAGTAAAAATAACAGAAGGCCTCCCCGCCTCACAAAGCGGTCGCACTGTGGCAGGCTTTTCAACGGCGTTTAATGCCCGTACAGCCGACGTAAAAAACGGTGTAGTCGAACTTGAATTCACAGACACACCGCTTTACATCGAGCCGCTCTCAGAGGCGAGTTGTACGCCAAACGCTGCCAATTCGCCATTTGTCCTTATCTCGCCGGAAATAGAAGTCCTCCTTGACAGGAACTCGCAAAAATACGCGGGCCGGTACTCACAGGAACTTGGCCTTAGGTGGATAAGATTTTTGGGTGCAACGGGGTTGAACTACATGGTCTATAAGTCCGGTGGCAAGGACTTTGCCTCTGGTGACGCTTATCTTGACCAGTTGAAATCCCTCTACGACGATGCCTCTGCAAAGGGGCTAAATGTCATCACCACAATTCACCCCGGTTCTTCTCCATCAGCCTCCAACCCACAGGCCGGTGGCCTCGGCAGGCTTACGTTTACAGACAAAGACGTAAAAGACTACACAGAGTTCTTAAAGGCCGCTATTACCAAGCTCCCAAAGGTAAAATACTTCTTCGTCGAGACAGAGGCCGACTATAAGTTTGACCCCAGGGACTATGCCCTTGCCCTGTCTGCCACGTATAAAACCATCAAGACTGTCTGCCCTGATTGTAAGATAATAACCGCCGGGTACGTAAACCCCGAACGCTCATACTACAAAGAGGTGCTGGACAACCTGGTCATAATGAAGACGGCAAAGGCGTTTGACATCTTTGACATGTGGCATCCCTTTGGTACATTAAATGTCTATAAAGGACCAGAGATGGAGCCTGAGAAGATAAAGGCAGAATTCGACAAATCAGCAAGGCTTCTAAAGAGCTACGGCTACGAAGACGTACCCATTTGGATAGGTGAGACAAGCTACCCAAGCGGCTCACACAATCCCTATGAAACCGGCTTTTCAGAACGAAGACAGGCCGCTGACCTCATCACCAGATATCTTAGCGCCATATCTGCGGGCGTGAAAAAGGTTCTCTGGACAAACATCTACGACCATAACAAGTTCGCTGGAAACTTCAGCTATTACGACTATACGGGATTTATCAATAATCCAAAAAACGGGGGGGCATTCACTAAGAAGCTCTCATACTATGCATATGCGATGCTGATAGAAAAATTTAAGTGTCTGGATGAGCCGGTGATTACCCGCATGGTGCTAAAAAAAGGTATAGAAGGGTATAAAATCCAGGGGAGAAACGGCCAAATCCTCTATGTCCTGTGGTCAAATCCTGACCAGGAGACTAAGTAGGGTCTGCCCATAACTCAGCTAGCAGAGAGTTTTGAAAGCCCAAATGTCATGCTGCCAAACGGAGAGTGTCATCACCGGAAAAAAATATCACTTGATAAAATAGTTGCTTCCATTTATAATATAAATGAGAGGGAGGGCTATGGTGCAAACTGTGAACAGGCAAGAGGAGGGTTCAGGCAATGGTAAACATGGTAAACAAAGAGGAAGCCGACAGCATCATTACTAAAGGTACACATAGTTTTAAACCACAGCACAAGACTTTTATAAAAAGTTGTTGTCTTCACACTTACGTACTTATTAGCAGGATTATACTGGGAACTCTTTTGATAGCAATAGGCGTGTATTTTAAGAGTTGGCAGGGGGCTATAACTGTAATACCTATTGCCAGCGGGTTTATAGGCATTTGCTTGATACACAAAATATTGGGTTTGTCGGTTTATGGTTCAGCGTGTAAGCTGGAGTAATGTTTACTGCCGTTGAATGTATCCCCTCGCCACCGTTTATTTCAAGTTATTTCAAGTTATATTCAGAAGAACATCTTCTGGCTTACCAGAAGCCCTAAGCATAACAAGAAGGCGTAAATGCACAGTGATTCAATCATAGCAAGACCTACGATTAATGTAGAAGTTATTTTCTGACATACCTGAGGGTTCCTTGCGATACTGTTACATGCGGCAAATAAACCAATAGCCTGAGCGATAGAAGAGCCGAATGCTGCTAAACTGATTCCTATGACTGCTCCTGTAGCCGTCAGTCCTCTATCAGTAATAGATATAGTTATCGCAGGATTTTCAGCGTACAAAACAGCAGCGGGTAGTGTTAAAAAGGCTAAAGTGAGCGTCAGCACAAATTTTCGCTTAGACATCATCAGACCCCTCCTTTGTTTTTTCATGCCAATGATATCTGCTATTCATCACATTTTGATATTTTATCTTTTGTCAACTTTGCCTTATACAATGCACGCTGTGCCTTATTGAGTAATTCCTCCAATGACTCATCATGATGCAGTGTCGTAATACCAATTGAAAGTGAAGTATGCAAGTGATGGGATGTGAAATCCTTAGTCCCTAAACCATTAACGAAACGGGTTAGTACCATTTCAGCATTTTCTAATGAGGTGTTAGGCATGTACAAGATAAACTCATCTGTACCGTAGCGTCCAACAACATCTATACCCCTTATGCAGCTACGCAGCTCTGCGGCAAGCTCCTTATATAGGTTATTTGCCGTCTCAATACCATAAACACTCATCACATCTTTGAAATTATCCATGTCCATTATTGCTACAGTAAGCGGAATCTGCATTCTTTTACTCTTAGTGGCCTCATCTTTTAATCTATTGTGAAAGTAGAGATAATACAAAAGGCCTGTATGAGGATCAATAGTGCGTGTTTCTTTCATGCAATTATCCATCACTTCCTTTCGTATTGCTTCGGAACATACCGTTGCCATTGCGATAAGAAACATACTTAGTTCATCTGTAATTTCTTCTTTTTTATCAAAGTACAAGGCTAAGAAGCCTATTGCACGGCTTTCAGTAGAAATCCTCAACACTACAGCCATCTCATAGTCGTGCTCAAGGAAAATGTCCTTGTAATCGCTTTCACTTTCTCCTTTGATTACAACAGCAAGCTCGTCATGGTAGAATATCCTCCCTACTAAATCTGTACCAATGCCTCGTCTATAAGTCCGCGAAAACTGTTCTGAGATGTTGTACCTGTTTTTTATTTCGAGGTAGTCGTTGGTTCGGTTCTTTTCTACAAGCACCGCAGAAGTTATACCTAAAGAATCCTTCAGTCCATAGATTATTTGATGAATAGTATGGGCAGAATACTCCTGGTTGTGTAACTCTTTAATTGCCAAATACAGTCCTCTGCTCATTTCCCTCGTCATGTCTACCTCCATTTGCTTAGTCAGTCTCTGCAAACTTATTATAACATATTAGTAAGCGTTTAAAATAACCCCTCACATTTTGACATCCAGCTAATGCCCTGCAGTGCCAAAGACAATCACTCCTAATAATAAGCATCGGTATCACAAGCATCGGTATCAGGAATGAAAGGAGCATCGCCCATGCACCTTTCGTATTCCCTAAGTTAAAAGTCCAACCCAACGCAGGGGTTCGCTTTGGAACTAACCATCTTGTGTCCTTCTTTGAAAAATAGAAGCCGGGTGATGTCCAATTGTCCTGGTTCTCCCACTCAGATTCATTTATTTTGTCTATCTCACTCATTTATGAAGCCTCAAATCGTTACTCAAAACCTTTGCGATATAACTATCAATGCTATACCATCGGCGAGGATAATCAGATTGAGGAGTACAGAAATCTGGTGAAGTCTTTTAAATTTCTTTCGTAGTAAACCCTCATCGACGGTATCTGGCATAGATTTATCGAAGGAATGAACTTTTGCTTTCACTTTCTTAACTTGCGGATGAATGACTGTAAAGTTTAACATGCTGAATATAAAAGCTGAAACAAGCAGGCATAGTATAATTGTTTGTAATCGCATCAAGGGCCATGACAGAGTTAAGAGGTATGACAAGAGAGATAAGGCAGAAACACCAACAACAAAGGGAAAATACACAGGAAATAAATAACCCACGATAGAACCTGCTGCATCTCTGGTGTTATTTTTAAAAATAACAGGTGTTACTATAATGGAAAACATAAACATTCCACCCACCCATAAAGCAAGCAAAAGACTATATATTGTGTAAATAAAACTTCTCATAACTCACTGTAATATTGTGACATACCTCACCCCCTGCAATATATTGTACCGTATCGGTTCAGCATAAAACAAGAACAATTAAATTTGTGTCAAGCCGAAATAGAAATGTAATTTGACAAATAGATATAATTTATGCTTTCATATAAGTTCTAGTATGATTTAATGAGAGCTTAATCACGTTAAGGAGGCCAGTACACGATGTACGCGATAATAGAAATGGGCGGCAAGCAGCACAGGGTTACAAGCAACGAGATTCTCAAGGTAGAAAAGATTGCTGGCAACGACGGCGACTCTATCACAATTGATAAGGTACTGTTGCTTTATAAAGATGAAAAGTTATCAGTAGGCAAACCATACGTGGAAGGGGCACAGGTAAAGGCCCTGCTGGTCAGTGGCGGCAGAGACAAGAAAGTCGAGGTGTTTAAGATGAAACCCCGAAAGGCCCACAGAAAGCACATCGTCCACAGGCAGCCATATACAAAGATAAAGATTGAAGAGATAATCGGAGGTTAGACCGTGGCACACAAAAAAGGTGTTGGAAGCACAAGAAACGGAAGAGACAGCAAGGCAAAACGTCTGGGTATTAAGAGATACGGCGGTCAGGCCGTCACCGCAGGCAGCATTCTTGTCAGGCAGCGCGGGACTCAGTTTCACCCCGGTTCAAATGTCGGCATAGGGTCAGACGATACGTTGTTCTCAAAAATCGACGGCGTAGTTAAGTTTGAGAGAAAGGACAAAACAAGACAGAAAATAAGCGTATATCCCCTAGCGGTTCAAGCCTGAGACTTAAATTATGTATTAACGGGGGGTGTCATACTCCCCGTTTTTATAATAACTCATCACAAACAATGACTACACTATGAAGTTCGTTGACTATGTGACTATTTATGCGAAGGCCGGTCATGGCGGAAGGGGATGTATCAGCTTTCTCAGGGAAAAATACAAACCAAAGGGCGGCCCGGACGGCGGTGACGGCGGCAAGGGCGCAGATATAGTCTTCAAGGCCGACATACAGTTAAATACCCTCCTTGACCATAGATATAAGAGACACTATAAGGGTAGAAACGGCGGTCACGGCAAGGGCAGTAACATGCACGGCGCAGACGGCGAAGACCTCATAATTAAGGTTCCCACCGGTACGGTTATTAAAAATGCTGACACTGGGGAGGTCATTGCAGACCTTACCACAGATTCTGCCGAGGCCGTTGTATTAAAAGGGGGAAGGGGGGGCAAGGGCAATGCCCACTTTAAAAGCTCAACATATCAGGCGCCGAAGTTTGCCCAGCCCGGCGAGGACGGCGAAGAATCCCGCCTTGTCCTCGAGTTAAAGCTAATAGCAGACGCCGGACTTATTGGGATGCCCAATGCCGGTAAGTCCACACTGATTGCTGCAATCTCTGCAGCAAGGCCAAAAATTGGACCATATCCATTTACCACTCTTGTGCCCAACCTTGGCGTTGTGAAGCTGAGAGATTATATGAGTTTTACAGTGGCCGACATACCGGGAATCATCGAAGGGGCGCACGATGGGGCAGGGCTTGGACTACAGTTCCTGCGCCATGCTGAGAGAACCTCGCTGCTGCTTCATCTGGTAGACATCTCTGAACATATTGAAGACTGCCCTGTCGATATTCTTGAGTTAATAAATCGGGAACTTGGTTTTTACGATGAGGCACTTGTCTCTAAAGAACAAGTCGTCGTAGGCACAAAACTTGATATCGCAGGCGATGGGCAGCGGCTGGATACATTAAGACAATACTGTGCTGAACGTGGTATGCCTTTTTTCGCGGTCTCAGCTGCAGCTCACCAGGGGCTTGAGGAGCTGGTAAGTTACGTCTCTGACAGACTTATACATTTGAAAAAAAGAGAATTATAACTGGACAGACAGCCCCGCCCCATTGCCAAAAAAGCTGTTCCGCCAAAATGATAATGTCCTAAAGTGCCAAAGTAGAAATGTCCTAAAGAGAGGCTATACTAACGTTCGAGAGAAAGGAGGTAT
>LNQR01000099.1 GCA_001541255.1 Candidatus Magnetominusculus xianensis | reverse complement strand
TTGTATGCGATTACTCCTATCCTGAAAAATACCGCATTGGCATATGTCTGGCCACACGGCATACGCTCCATTCCAAAGCCGCTTTTTAACTCTTTGTTAAAATTCTCAGCGTCACCTCTCTGATTGTGCCACTTGATTACTTCATACCCTGTCTTTTCTTCCTCTAATCAGTTTGTCGATAGTGCATCTTTGTCCTCTTCAAATAAATATACCTGCTTACGTTGCTCCCTTTTTATGACCTAATCCAATCCCCATAACCCCTTTTGCCCATCTGATTCCTCACCCACTGGCAGCTAACTGCCTATTATCACAGTACACTGACGTGTATATGTGCCGAAAAAACTCTGGCTGGCGCTATCAATAGTAAAGACATCTTTTATACCACCGTTTCGCATAGCGGCTTCGATTCCTGCATCACCAACAGTAACCATGCCAAAAAAGGAATATATACATGCTTGTCCCTCTTTGAACCCTGTTAATGCACTTCCCTTTGCAACAGGAGTTATGTGGTTAGTCATCATCCATCCGAACGGTCCGTCTGAGACATAACCACACCCGGCCAGAGACAGTCCAACTATCAGAACCAACATCGAAACTACGGCTTTTCTCATCGTTACACTCCTCTTGCCAGTGAACGGTGTCAACCGCTTCAGCTGACAGACTTGCCTTCGCTAATGCGACATATTT
Organism: Candidatus Magnetominusculus xianensis; assembly: GCA_001541255.1. Lineage (GTDB taxonomy): Bacteria > Nitrospirota > Thermodesulfovibrionia > Thermodesulfovibrionales > Magnetobacteriaceae > Magnetominusculus > Magnetominusculus xianensis. The sequence continues at coordinate 752 of LNQR01000099.1, read as the reverse complement.
ATAATCGGGCACGATCAGGTGCCCGTTATCTGGCAGGGCTGTTTGTTATTCTCAAAATAATCTGGTCAAGACTTCTTTGAAAGCCCCTTTGACATCATTTTTGATGCAAGCGAGGGAAGAAAATAGAGTTCTTTAGAGATTTCAAGTACGCTGCCGAGATATTTAGTTGTCTCTTCAGAGAGTTCAGCACCTTTTTTCTGCATATCTTTAAGATATTCTTCCCAGCCTGAGTGGTCCCAGCTGCCCTTAGTTTTAGTTATGAAGGTGACGGTATCTTCGGCGATTCCCTTCATGGTTGAGGATATTCCGTCAGTAGCGGAGGCTGCGGTGTAGTATTTCTTCATAGACTCAAGCAATGACCCCAGATATGCCTTCATTTCACTGTCTACGTCAAACCCCATTTTACTAATACCTGATAAAAAGTCTGTCCACGCGGTGTGGTCCCAAATGCCTTTTTGCTGTTCCACGAATTTTGCGGCTGATTCAATAATGTCGTCAAATTGTCCGGTAGATTTTTTAGCCATCTTAGCCTCCAAAGATTGAAATATTGATCTCATTCAAATGTGAGATAAAAGCGTACATGCGCAACACATATATAATACAAGGCCGCCGCTGTTTTGTCAACACTGCGAATTGCCTCACGAAAAAACTATAGGAAAAGTAACGATAAAAACTCTCAGTCAAGAGAACTGGGAGGAAGAGATGAGGTTAACGATGAAAGAAAAGCAGACAATAACAAAGGTGGCAGCAGA
>LNQR01000098.1 GCA_001541255.1 Candidatus Magnetominusculus xianensis | reverse complement strand
TATAAATTCAAAATCCGTTCGAAAGGAATAAGAAGCGAAAAATCCCAGGGGCGCGGGGACAGAGTCCCCGCAATGGTTGAGACAGTCTGTAGGGCACTGGGCTCCGACTGTTCTGACCGCCCTTGACTGACGCTGGCAGAAGCTGTAATTCAGTCTCATGAACATTAACGAAACCATTACCTGTCCATCGTGTCGGCTTGTCGGTGCTGTTATCGACAAGCGGTACGTCACCGTCCATAACGGGCATCGTGTATTGCTGCGCTGCCAAGCCTGCGGCGTTCGATTCTCCGAGACCTATGGGACGCCTATGGAGCATCTGAAATCATCAATCAGTAAAGTGTCGTTGGCCATCAGGATGCGTGACGAAGGCATGGGATTGAGGGCAACGGGACGTGTCGTTGGTTCGCACAAGAATACGATCGCCGAGTGGGAGGAACGCTTTGCCGGTCAGAAAGAGACCTTGATGCTGTACGGCCTGTGCCACGAGTTTCTGCGTCTTACGTTTGAAGGAGATGAACTGTACACGATCATTGGCAAGCGTACGGATCCCAGCCAATCATCGGGTTGGACGGCAATCATCATGGAACGCGGCAGTCGGTTTCTGGTGGATCAGCGTTGCGGCAAGAAAGACGGCAAACTGTTCAAAGATGTCATGAAGGGGGTGTGCCGGTTTGTCCGACAGACGAATGATTTTTCTTTCTTTTCAGATGGTGAACGTCGGTACGGGCAGACCTTGTTTGAACTGTGCTCGGAGGTCTTGAAAACCGGGAAGAGGGGACGCCCTCGGCATGTACTGCCCAAAGGGGTCAAAGTCAGAATCAAGAATAAAGGCAGCCAGAAGCACAAACGGGGACCGAAGCGGCCCAAGTACCAAGCTCCGCAACCCGAACATCCAGAAACCGTGCAAGACGTCCGTGATCAGGAGATCCATGCCAATCATCTGGAGGGGCAGAACGCCGCTACCCGTCGTCGCAACAGCGCCTTTCGACGACGAACAAACACCTACGCCAAGATGACTGAAGGGCTGCAAAGGACGCTGGATGTCCATTTGATCACTCATAACTTTGTTCGTCGTCATTGGACGACAGGTGAGGTGCCAGCCGTCAAACTGGGGTTTCAGAAGGCACCACTCACGGTGGAAGCAATCTTGCGAATGAAAAAAGCAGCTTGATCATGGGGTGAGTTGATAGGGTTGGTCAGTCAGATTTACGCCATGATGGGATTTTGAGAATGGTCGGAGCCCAGTGCCTGGAGGTAAAAATCGGTCCATTTGGTCCCTGACGCGATCCTATGGCGAAAATCTGCTCAAATCGACTCGCCAGACGGTCAGGAGGCTT
>LNQR01000097.1 GCA_001541255.1 Candidatus Magnetominusculus xianensis | reverse complement strand
TTCAGAAGCAGTTTTCGGCCTTCAGATTCCGGGTTTTCCTCCAGGGCTTGCACGGCCTGGGGCACGGCATGGTCGCGGCCCAGTGTGCGGGTGAGCCAGCCTTTTACCTGATCATAACTGTCCTTGACCACATGCCCGCCGACTTTGTCGGCAACGAAAGGCAGGGCGGTCGCCAGTGTTGCGGTAATTCCATCCAGTACTATGGTTGGTTCCATGACTCCTCCAGAGTGTTGTTCGGGCGAGACAACGGGGCAACAGCGAGGGTACTTCCCTTTTCCGGAAAAGACAACGACAGAATGGACCGCAAGGTGGCACGTACCGGCCATTTTGCGTGTGCGCACTGCCTGGGGAGTGACTCTGTGCCATCCATGGTGTACCATCCCGTCATCCTGGTGTGTCTGGTTGTTGTGGGTTGCATGGGGGAAATGGTATGACGAATGAGGAGTTGGAAACTCTGCTGGACGAGATGGAATCGGACCGGGTAGAGCGCAAAGAGTCCTTTTCCGCAAACAAGGGTGCCATCCGTCAGGCTGTGTGCGCCTTTGCCAACGACATGGGAAACCACCAAAAGCCGGGCGTTGTTTTCATTGGCGAAAAAGATGCAGGAGGCAGTGCCAATCTCGACATTACGGACGAGTTGCTGCGTGATTTGGCCGATATACGCTCGGACGGAAACATCCTTCCGTTTCCCGTGATGCGTGTGGAAAAACGCATTCTGAAAGGGCGCGCCATGGCGGTCATTCTGGTCGAACCATCCGACTCTCCGCCAGTGCGCTACGATGGTCGAATATGGATTCGCGTGGGTCCCCGTCGTGCGACGGCCACAGCGGAAGAGGAACGCCGACTGAATGAAAAACGTCGCACAAAAGATCTCCCCCACGATCTGGAACCACTCTATCAATCTTCTGTGCATGATCTGGATCTGGACCTGTTTCGTCGGACCTATCTGCCCTCTGCCGTGACACCGGAAGTGCTGGCGGAAAATGGCCGCTCTGTGGAGCAGCAACTGGCTTCCCTGCGCTTTGTGACCATGGGAGACCCTCCCGTTCCGACAGTGGTGGGGATGCTGACCGTTGGAAAATCGCCCGTCAATTTCATTCCCGGTGCCTATATCCAGTTTTTGCGTGTGGACGGTATCAGGCTGGGAGATCCCGTCATGGACCAGAAAGAGATTCATGGTCCCCTGCCAGAACAGGTGCGGCAGGTGGAGGATGTCATCCGGGCACATGTGCGTATCTTCACCGATATCCAGTCTTCTGCTACGGAAATTCGCCGACCAGACTATCCTTTGGTG
>LNQR01000096.1 GCA_001541255.1 Candidatus Magnetominusculus xianensis | reverse complement strand
GTCTGAATAGCAGCAACAGCAGCAAACCACCCTCAAGCGATGGGTTGAACAAACCACCGGCAAGAAAAAAAGGCATCGAATGCGAAAAAGAAAATTCTGATTTTGGCAAATTCTTTTGCATTCATAAAAAAGTTCTTGAGTCAACCCCTGCATACGATATCAATCTTGATCATACGACACCGAGCACATGGTTGAATAAATTTAAAAATAAAATAAAGAGAGAGCTTAGGCCAGAGGATAAAATTACAAGAGAGGAATTAGCATATTTTCTTGCAATGGTGCATGGTTATAATCCAATCGTGTCATCTGGTGAAAATACGCGATTCGACAGAAAGTACAGTAACTACTATACTGATGTAAATAACTCAATTCCAAATGTAATTTCAGATTTTTTCTATGAGATTGCATATTGTACTGAAAAAGGATTAATGGGTGAATATAATGGGATGAATCTTCTAAAGTCACCATCTTTCCGTCCAAAAGTACTGGCTAATAGAGCAGAGGTCGTTTCGGCAATCGGTAAAACTTTAAAGATTATAAATTCAAAATCCGTTCGAAAGGAATAAGAAGCGAAAAATCCCAGGGGCGCGGGGACAGAGTCCCCGCAATGGTTGAGACAGTCTGTAGGGCACTGGGCTCCGACTGTTCTGACCGCCCTTGACTGACGCTGGCAGAAGCTGTAATTCAGTCTCATGAACATTAACGAAACCATTACCTGTCCATCGTGTCGGCTTGTCGGTGCTGTTATCGACAAGCGGTACGTCACCGTCCATAACGGGCATCGTGTATTGCTGCGCTGCCAAGCCTGCGGCGTTCGATTCTCCGAGACCTATGGGACGCCTATGGAGCATCTGAAATCATCAATCAGTAAAGTGTCGTTGGCCATCAGGATGCGTGACGAAGGCATGGGATTGAGGGCAACGGGACGTGTCGTTGGTTCGCACAAGAATACGATCGCCGAGTGGGAGGAACGCTTTGCCGGTCAGAAAGAGACCTTGATGCTGTACGGCCTGTGCCACGAGTTTCTGCGTCTTACGTTTGAAGGAGATGAACTGTACACGATCATTGGCAAGCGTACGGATCCCAGCCAATCATCGGGTTGGACGGCAATCATCATGGAACGCGGCAGTCGGTTTCTGGTGGATCAGCGTTGCGGCAAGAAAGACGGCAAACTGTTCAAAGATGTCATGAAGGGGGTGTGCCGGTTTGTCCGACAGACGAATGATTTTTCTTTCTTTTCAGATGGTGAACGTCGGTACGGGCAGACCTTGTTTGAACTGTGCTCGGAGGTCTTGAAAACCGGGAAGAGGGGACGCCCTCGGCATGTACTGCCCAAAGGGGTCAAAGTCAGAATCAAGAATAAAGGCAGCCAGAAGCACAAACGGGGACCGAAGCGGCCCAAGTACCAAGCTCCGCAACCCGAACATCCAGAAACCGTGCAAGACGTCCGTGATCAGGAGATCCATGCCAATCATCTGGAGGGGCAGAACGCCGCTACCCGTCGTCGCAACAGCGCCTTTCGACGACGAACAAACACCTACGCCAAGATGACTGAAGGGCTGCAAAGGACGCTGGATGTCCATTTGATCACTCATAACTTTGTTCGTCGTCATTGGACGACAGGTGAGGTGCCAG
>LNQR01000095.1 GCA_001541255.1 Candidatus Magnetominusculus xianensis | reverse complement strand
CGTCTGATCGTCATGATGGTCGCGATCAATCAAAAAATAGTAATCAGGATGGTAGGGGTACAGAGCGGTGGCAACGCTTTTTAGATGAAATGAGGGTCCCATGGCATAAATATCGATCACGGAATGAAGAAATATCTTGAGAAATTCACTGTCAACGATATCGCCATCGCCGCCCTCGACGAACAATCTGTGGCGGGCACGACCCTGCCGCGCCAGATCCGGCGACCCTCCAACCTGAACGGAAATCACCGTATATTCCCCGTCACATCTCCGATGGGTGGCCTGTCAGTACTCAATCCCAGAAACAGACGTCGATCCTCGTTGACGGATCTGAAAATGTCCTCACTGTGCGTCGCGACAATATATTGATTGTTCGGTGCCAGCTTGAACACCTGTTGCACAAAATCGCGATGCCATTCGGCGTTCAGATGGAGTTCCGGCTCATCGATCAAAACAATGCAGGGTTGATTCCTTGTATAATGCCAAATCAGAAAAATTGTGGATATGATCTCCTTCTGACCAGAACTGAGCCCGTCAAAGGAAAACGACTCTCCACCATCCACGGGAGTGATTCGCAAATCAACCGTATTATCCGAAGACGGGCGCAACTTGGAAAGTTTCCCCCCTGCGTATTTCTGGATCAATCCATCCAGCTGCTCAAGGGGGCCATCAGCATTTTTTCCATCAATCAGTTCGAACAGGTTGGCTCTGCCCATCATGGCGTGCAAAATCTGTAACTTAAAGGCACTGACAGACCGGGCATCGCCTGGCGCAACACGCGACTTTCCATAAGGTCCAATCATCATGCGTCTGTGCATCCTGTCCGGTTCTACCATCATGCCCAGTTCCGGGTTGCCCTCTTGAACCTTTCTGTAGCTGTGAAAATACAGGAAAGGCTGCATGATGACTGGTTCCATGTTGTAACCAGCCTGCAACATGAAAAAGCGTTCCGCCATGTATTCTGCAGGCCATCTCCTGTGATGGCTCAGGATCTCTTTGATTTTTCCAGTGTCTCCATCAATTTTGATGGTACCATTCTTTGACAGGACCACGGAGAGAGTCATGGAGTGTTCATTCAATGAAAATTCGCCAGAAATAGAAGCGGTCTCCGCTCCAGATCTGACGAACAACTCCAACTGGTTTACGGCGATTTCTGATATCCCGCTAGGATCGAATCGTTTCTCGCCACTATGCGCGATATGCGCGGCGAGGAAAAGCAAGGCG
>LNQR01000094.1 GCA_001541255.1 Candidatus Magnetominusculus xianensis | reverse complement strand
CCCCGGTAAACGGCGGCCGTAACTATAACGGTCCTAAGGTAGCGAAATTCCTTGTCGGGTAAGTTCCGACCTGCACGAATGGCGTAACGATTTGGGCGCTGTCTCGGCGAGGTACTCGGCGAACTTAAGTTACCGGTGAAGACGCCGGTTACCCGCAGCTAGACGGAAAGACCCTGTGCACCTTTACTGCAGCTTGGCATTGAGTTGTGGTGTAATATGTGTAGGATAGGTGGGAGGCTATGAAGTGTGGACGCTAGTCCACATGGAGCCGTCCTTGAAATACCACCCTTATTATACTGGGACTCTAACCTACTCCCGTAATCCGGGAGAGGGACAGTGTCTGGCAGGCAGTTTGACTGGGGCGGTCGCCTCCCAAAAGGTAACGGAGGCGCCCAAAGGTTCCCTCAGGCTGGACGGAAATCAGCCGCAGAGTGTAAAGGCAGAAGGGAGCTTGACTGCGAGAGAGACATCTCAAGCAGGTACGAAAGTAGGGCTTAGTGATCCGGTGGCTCTGAGTGGAAGGGCCATCGCTCAACGGATAAAAGGTACGCCGGGGATAACAGGCTTATCGCGTCCAAGAGTTCACATCGACGACGCGGTTTGGCACCTCGATGTCGACTCATCGCATCCTGGGGCTGAAGTAGGTCCCAAGGGTTCGGCTGTTCGCCGATTAAAGCGGTACGAGAGTTGGGTTCAGAACGTCGTGAGACAGTTCGGTCCCTATCTGCTGTGGGCGCAGGAGACTTGAGAAGGTCTGTCCTTAGTACGAGAGGACCGGGATGGACGAACCTCTAGTGTTCCAGTTGTCATGCCAATGGCAATGCTGGGTAGCTATGTTCGGTAGGGATAACCGCTGAAAGCATCTAAGTGGGAAACCCGCTTCAAGATTATGTCTCCCGGGGAGTAATCCCCCTAAAGGCCCGTGGAAGACCACCACGTTGATAGGCTGGAGGTGTAAGTGTGGTAACACATTGAGCTGACCAGTACTAATAGGCCGTGAGACTTGACCCTTAAAAAAATTTTCCGTTGCCAATTTATTTAGGCAATGCGCAACTTTTGTTGCGCGGTATTATGCATAAGTTTTCCGGTGGTTATACCGGAGGGGCTACACCCGTTCCCATCCCGAACACGGAAGTTAAGCCCTCCAGGGCCGATGATACTCGGACCGCGAGGTCCTGGGAAAGTAGGTTGCTGCCGGATTTAAATTACTGAATGCCCGAATCTTAACGGTTCGGGCATTCTTTTTTTTGTTGCGCCCGGCACGGGTGCATACTTGGTGGTGGAAGCCCACTACGGGGGTTGATATTGCCAACCGTTAGCCAAAGGTAAGGGTGTCCGTTGTGAGGCGGAATTTGATGTTGCTGGAGGCAAATCTCAGGTCTGAGGAACACTAACTGCATACAATACTTATGATAAGTCGGGCGAGTTTGCCAAAAATAAGTTGCGCTTATTTCCTATGTTCTTCCTGCGTTGTTGTTACTTCACATCACTAAGTTCAAATATTTGAAGAAAGAAAAAAGCCAGGAGATTTATTTCGAGTGACAAAAATCAGTTCGTATTGTCCTCGGTGTAAGATAGCAAGAAATCTTACACCTATATTTTTTAGGAGAGTATGTGCATAATAAGT
>LNQR01000093.1 GCA_001541255.1 Candidatus Magnetominusculus xianensis | reverse complement strand
AAGAGAAAACACGAATTGTTTACTGCAAGGACATCAATCGTAGAGAGTTGTATCCAACGATTGGATTTACGTTCTTGGGATATACGTTTCATCCGCGCAAGGCAATGGACAAGTATGGACGGATATACGTAAACTTCTCCCCTGCGGTTAGTCGTGAAGCACTTCCTATGATGAGACAGACCGGCGTATTCAGCTTAAATGCGATTCGGATACCTATCCCCAGCCGCTTATGAAAAACAGCTCTAAGAACTGTGGCATGAAGAATTTGGTGTCCACTATTGACATCACAGCTCAGTCAATACTATGACACTACTTGCCGCGCTCTTTGCGAAAATATTTCCCCTTTCCTTTGGACACCCCTTATACGACGCCTTCTTTCTTATTCATTGAGAATTGCTGAAACAGAAAAATCCCACTTTTGAGGGATTGACGACCAATTTTGGTAAATGTTTTCATAGACCATGAAGTCGAACAAAGATGAAAGGACACACGAAAGAAAGCCATTGAACAGTTCTATTGAGTTTAGGACAGTGGAGGATGCGTCTTTATCCCAAAAGACAGCAACAAGTTTTAACATAGGCAATGGAGGTATAGGCCTAGTTCTGGATCAACTTCTCGTTAAAGGTAAAGTATTACAGTTGTTTATCCCTGTCGGCGAGGGTGTAACTGCCCCAGTCTATGCAGAGATAATGTGGTCAGACCGCTGTGAGGGCGGATGTGAGGCAGGGCTGAGATTTATCATGTAGTAGCAGCAAGGCGCTTATTATCCAGAGGTATTCGTAGGAAGTATTTTATATCACTATCAGTCGCAATTATAAACGGAGGGACGTCAAATGTTAAACATGGGAACAGTTCGTATGATGAGGTGACAGCGCATGTCAGGTATCGTTCAGTCGCGCCAGCAGGTAAATATGTACATCCTATCATTGGTTGGCATAGTCTTTTTATTATTGTTACAGACCAATGTCTTTGCCGGTACAAGTGCCTATGTGCCAAATGGAAACAAAGGGAGCGTTTCAGCAAAAAACACATCATCGAATGCTGTCACCGCTAAACGCACCGCAACTGCGGGGTCTTCACAAAATCCCTTCCTATCTATAGTCGCTGGCGAGCTTCATTCGATGGCGCTGAAGAACGATGGGACTGTCTGGGCGTGGGGCAGTAATCTTCATGGTCAGTTAGGAAATGATCAGTTCGGAGTTGCTCAGAACACCTCAACAGCAGACAGTACAATTCCTGTACAGGTAAGTGGCTTAACCGGAGTTACAGCAATAGCTGCTGGCACGGTTCATTCTCTGGCACTGAAGAGTGACGGGACTGTCTGGGCATGGGGCTATAATCATTGGGGGCAGTTAGGAAACGGCACGTATGGCGTGGGGACGAACACTGATACGCCAGTGCAGGTAAGTGGCCTAACAGGTGTTATAGCTATTGCCGGTGGAACATACCACTCTCTTGCATTGAGAGGTGATGGAACTGTCTGGGCGTGGGGGTTGAACGGTAGTGGTGAGTTGGGAAATGGCACGATTGGCGAGTATGAGTCCAGAAAAGTGCCAGAGCAGGTAAGCGGCTTATCAGGTGTTATAGCCATTGCCGGTGGACAGGGGATTTCGATGGCGCTGAAGAGCGATGGAACTGTCTGGGCATGGGGGGAGAATAGTTATGGTCAGTTAGGAAACGGCACGAATACGAACTATGAAACTACGCCAGTGCAGGTAAGCGGCTTATCAGGTGTTATAGCCATAAATAGTGCTTTTGGAGAAACCTTTCTAGCATTGAAGAGCGACGGGACAGTCTGGGTGTGGGGGTGGAATGGTGGTCGGTATGGAGACGGCACGACTATAACCAGGAATACCCCTGTACAGGTGCATGGCGCTAATAATGTTGGATATTTAACCGGAGTTATAGCTATTTCTACTGGATATACCTCAAGTTCAATGGTGCTGAAGAGCGATGGAACTGTCTGGACATGGGGGATGAATAATTATGGTCAGTTGGGAGATGGCACGACTATGAACAGGAATACCCCTGTACAGGTGCATGGCGCTAATAATGTTGGATACTTAACCGGAGTTATAGCCATTTCTACTGGACGTGAGCAGTCAATGGTGCTGAAAAACGATGGAACTGTCTGGACGTGGGGGTGGAATTATTCTGGTAAGTTGGGAGACGGCACGACTATAGACAGGCATACACCTGTGCAGGTATTATTCCCTGCTACAGTTACAGTAACACCATCAGCAGGTACTGGCGGGACAATAAGCCCGTCAACGCCTCAGAGTGTTGTCTCCGGTGGAACTAAGCAATTTACGGTTACGCCAAACACAGGATATACAGCCTCAGTAACAGGCTGCGGCGGTACTTTAAGCGGTAACACTTACACGACCGGCGCGGTTGCCGCTGATTGTAGTGTAACTGCGACATTTACTCCAATCACATACACAGTAACGCCATCGGCGGGAGCGAACGGCTCAATAAGCCCGTCAACGCCTCAGACTGTTGTCTCTGGTGGGACTAAGCAATTTACGATAACGCCAAACACGGGATACACAGCCTCAGTAGGCGGAACATGCAGCGGCAGTTTGGTTGGCAATACATATACAACGATGTCGATTACCAATAACTGTACTGTAGTAGTAACATTTTCGCAAACCACATATACAGTAACACCATCGGCAGGTACTGGCGGTACAATAAGCTGTACGCCGACAAGCGTATCAAGCGGCGGGTCATCGACATGTACCATAACACCGAACTCAGGCTACGGCCTTGCAAGCCTTACAGACAACAACGAAGACGTGCTGTCTCAGGTGGCAGGTAACAACTATATAATAAGCAATGTTACAGGAAACCATAGCATTGCTGCCATATTCTCTGTCAACATCTATACTGTAACGGGGGCAAGCAACGGTAACGGTAC
>LNQR01000092.1 GCA_001541255.1 Candidatus Magnetominusculus xianensis | reverse complement strand
TACTGTGAATGACAAAGTCCTTCCGTTTTACGAGGAACAGGAGGTTAAGCTGCTGAGGATACTCACAGACAGAGGTTCTGAATACAAGGGGTCAGCTATCCCAGCCATATTTCCCAAGCAGCGGAACGAATATGCACGGCACATGATAAGTCTTAGTTACGTGAGCGCCGTCTTTCACTAGTTTCAGCAGAGATTGGGCGCGTCTGTCCCCAACCGGTGCAACAATTATCCCCCGCGGCGCGAGCTGCTTAATTATTGGCGCGGGGATGTCCGGGGCTGCCGCAGTTATTATTATCTTATCAAATGGCGACTCCTCCAGCCAGCCAAGCGTACCGTCTGCTATTTTTACAGAGATATTCTTATATCCCAAATCAGAAAATTTCCTTCTGGCATCCTCTGCCAGCGATTCGATTCGCTCAACCGTGCATACCGTTGAGACTATCGCGGACAGGACCGCCGCCTGATACCCTGAGCCTGTTCCAATCTCCAGCACCTTGTCAGACCGGGACAGCTCAAGCAGTTCGGTCATCACTGCCACCATATAGGGCTGAGAAATCGTCTGATGCATCCCGATATCGAGCGCCATGTCAGCATAGGCATTGTCACTGTTGCCTGAGCCAGCAAATATATGTCTTGGCGTCTCGCGCATTGCCCGTAGTACGTTAGTGTCCACAAGGCCGCGGCGTATCAACTGGGTATTGACCATCTCCTCTCTTTTTTCCTTAAACTTATCTTTTATATCTTCAAGTGACACTTTATAATTCTTTCCACTCGTTTTTGATATTTTTCAGGGCATCATAGTTCGTCAGGTCAAGATGCAGCGGTGTTACAGATATATACCCGGACTCAACTGCTAGGAAATCCGTGTTTTCATCCTCCTCCCACGACGGACTGCCCCCGCCTATCCAAAAGTGTTTCTTCCCCCAGGGGTCATATGTCTCCTGAATCGAATTGCAGTACACACGTTTTCCCTGTTTTGTGAACTTCACACCTCTGATTGAGCTTGTATTAGGCACGTTAACATTTAACAGCGTATCTCGCGGCAGACCCTTGCCTATAATATTCATCGCTATCTTTTTGGCAAACGCTGCTGCTGTATTAAAGTGAAACCCGCTGTCATCCCACAACATCGATATGGCAAACGATGGAACCCCCAGAATCGTACCCTCAATGGCAGCAGACACAGTGCCGGAGTAGGTTATGTCATCGCCAAGGTTGCCGCCCTTGTTAATGCCTGAGGCCACAAGGTCGGGCTTGCACTTGAGAATCTTCCCAATCCCCAGCGTAACGCAATCCGTAGGGGTGCCGTTAATGGCATAGACATTTTCCCTTACCTCTGTAACCCTTAAGGGGCGGTGCATGGTGAGAGAATGGCTTGTTGCGCTCCTCTCAGTGTCAGGCGCCACAATCACCGCCTCTGCCACCCCGCTCATCGCCTCAAAGAGCGCTGTCAACCCCTCTGATAGTACCCCGTCGTCGTTCGTTACAAGTATCAGTGCCAATAGATTTTCCTTCCTTAAATGACAAGTTCAGAATGATTTACTATTATTCCCGAGTGCGGTCTGTTGCGTCAAGCCCTCGGATGGTGTTTGTCGTACTCTTTTCTCACCTTTTCGGTCGATACCTTTGTGTATATCTGAGTGGTGGAAATGTCAACATGCCCCAGCATCTTTTGTATTGAGCGCAGGTCTGCTCCGCCCTCAAGCAGGTGTGTGGCAAAGCAGTGCCGAAGCGTGTGCGGGGAAAGCTCAACGCCTGCCATTTGTCCGTACGCTTTTATAGTCTGCCAAAAGCGCTGTCTTGTCATCGGTTCAGCCCTGTTTGTCAAAAACAGATATGGGGAGTGTTTATTGTTGAGTATCACCGGCCTTAATTCCTTTAAATATTTCTTTATACGCTCACGTGCCCTTTCGTTTACCGGCACAAGGCGCTCCTTTGAACCCTTTCCCATGACCTTGATAAACCCGGCATCCATCTCAAGTTTATCTACCTCCACGTTTACCAACTCAGACACGCGAAGCCCTGAGGCATACATCAGCTCAAGCATCGCCACATCACGCAGCACAAACTTCGTATCCACACGTGTTGTAAGTATTGCCAGCACATCGTCAAACATCAGGGCCTTCGGAAGCTGTTCCCACTTCTTCGGCAGACGCACGGTCTCAGACGGGTCATCTTTTCTGTGTCTTTCTATAAGCAGAAACTTGCAAAATGCCCTGGTCGATGAGATAAACCTGCAAATAGAACTCATAGAATAACCCTTGTCTCTCAGGTGGTCTATGTAGTTTATTATGTCCTCTCGCTGGAATTCCTTTTCATTTTTACTGTTTAAATATAAATAGTTAATGTACTGCTCCAGGTCTAGTCCATACGACTCAATGGTATTTTGGGAAAGCCCTCTCTCCACTTCAAGGTAGGCCAGAAATTGACCCAATATCTCACTTGTCACCTCAATAGTCTTCTCACTATTTTTCTCGCTAGTTTTTTCACTGGGCATTAATATACTCCTCTATGCCCGTCGATTTCTTTAGTTGAGTATATATTTGTTCTCCAATGGTCATCAGATTCACGGTATCTTCCCTGTTATATTTTATCAGCGTATCAAGCGATGCGCGGTCTCCACGTTTGTACATCTGCCAGAGTTTAACGGCATCGAAGCCGTCCATACCGGCGATGTCATCATCTCTATATATTCCAAAGCATTTCTCAAAATACTTAAAGCCTCCCTTTAACCCTAACCTCTTCGACTCCAGACATATATCATAGTGTGGGATGTCTATTCTCAGAGACTGGTAACACCTTTTAAGAAATGGTATATCAAACACTACCCCGTAGAAGGTTATCAGATACTTATACGGAGACAGTGAGGCTGCCAGGTTGTCCTGAGTTAAATCCTTCCCCCTGATCAGGCACTTGTAGTTTTTGCCGTCATATAATCCCACAACAGTAACATAGCCGCCGTTGTCATACGGGCGCCCATTGGTCTCTATATCAAGGCCAACCGCGCCGTCTCTGAAAATCTCAAAGGCGCGCCAGTGTTCTTTCCTTTCTATGTGTCTTGCCAGACGCGAGGGATTACTCAGCACACTATCAAGCATTTTGAGGTGTTCATCGGCACGCACCTTCTTTTCACGTGAGATAAATGGAATAGTCTCTTTACCCAGAAAATCGTCCCATGTGACAATGCCGCGCCGCCAGAGTCTCTTTTCAGTCTTTTCCCCTACACCTTCCAGCATAGAAAACGTATTCCTTATCATAGCGGTTATTATACCATACTGAAGTGCTATGTGCTTAAGATTTCAAGTGTTTTGGCAGAATAACGGCCTGTGTCATCATAGACGAAAAATGGCGGGTCAAGTTTGAGTTGTGCCCTTCCCTCTTTCACTGCTTCAATGAGAAATATCTTTGCCTCCGATTTTGCATTTGCATAAATAAAGCGTACCCTTCGCGGCTCGAAGTTACGGCCCCTGAGGGTTTCTATCACCTCGACAAAGCGTGAGGTCTGATAAATAAATGAAAACCTACCCTTAGCTCTTAATACATAAAAAGCTGCTTTAATCAATTCATCCAGCGTGAGATTGAGTTCATGCCGTGCTGCGGCCTTTTCGTCGTCAGGGTTAAGCTCTCCGCTTTGGAGTTTTCTGTATGGCGGGTTTGAGACGGCTAAATCAAATGTATTAGATGAAATATTACCATATATATCATTGATATTCAAGTGATGCATCTTTATCCTTTCGGTTACATTATTGAGCGCCACATTTTTATTAGCAAGCTCATATAACCCCTTCTGGAGTTCTATCAAATGAACGAAGGCTGCGGGATATTTTTGAGCAAGGAGTATTCCGATGATACCCGACCCTGCCCCAAAATCTGCTATGTGACGTGGATTTTTGGGATTTACGAAGTCAGCCAGCAAGAGCGCGTCGATAGAAAACCTGTATCCTTTTTGGCGCTGAAGTATTCTGACATTTTTTATCGTGTCAAGTGATATACCGCCGTCTTGTTCAACATTGTCCATTGTGGATTATAACACGCCGCTGTGATGAGATGGTATGAACTGATCTGAATACTCGTTCATTGAGAATTGCTGAATATTATTATTGAAAGTGGCAGGGCTTACATGTTATACTCGTAAAGATGGCATCCACTGCGGGCGTAACTCAGTGGTAGAGTGATAGCTTCCCAAGCTATTGGCCGCGGGTTCGAATCCCGTCGCCCGCTTCCTTAATATCATTATAAATCAAGCAGTTACATGGCGGACACACCTTGAAAAACTGTCACCAAAGTGTCACCAGACTGGTTTACTATAATCACTTTGTATATAGATTTTTTCCATAGGCAACACAGCCGTATCGTCTATCATGGTGTTGTTCCGAATGGCCGGATAAAATTATATCAACTATTTTATAAAGCCGTCATGGCTGCCACAGCTAAAAATATTTCTGAAAATATCCCTTGACATTCCTTTTTTATTAGTTTTAGCATAAGACAAAAGATAACTTATGTCCTATATCACGATACATGATAGTACAAAAGGAGGCACAAATGTACACAGAACTCGGAGTCTCAAAAGGTAATGACAGGCGCGT
>LNQR01000091.1 GCA_001541255.1 Candidatus Magnetominusculus xianensis | reverse complement strand
AAGCTGTTTCATTACGAAAGACGATAAACGTTTGATTTCTGGCTCATATGATAATACCTTAAAGCTATGGGATATTGACTCCGGTAAGGAGATAGCAACGATAGAACTTCTTTGGCGGGTTAACGATATTAAATTCTCCCCGTTAAACCCGAATGTGATAATAACGGCAAACGCAAACGGGACTTTGACTTCTTTCGATATTGGGGGATATTTGAAGATATAGGAAGTGTTCCTAATTTAGTCAGACAGGGACTTCGTATATACGATATGTCTTATAGAGAGTGCCGCCTATCATCTTGATAAGCATTTGAACTGGTATGTTATCTTCTAATATCCATGAGAACTCTACCCTTTCTATCTTGTGTTTTTTGCAGCCCTGAAATGCCTCACGAAACAACAGACCATCAACCCCCTTGTTTCTGAATTCGGCCTTCGTGCCAAGGAGCATCAGGCGGGCATCCCTGATTTTTTTCGATAAGTAGATGGCCTTGGCCATTGTAATGGGATTTAATTTGCCGCCCAGATGCCGCAGGACAAAGTTGGCGTCGGGAATCAGTCCCAAAAACCCTACCGTTTCAGAGCCGAACTGGGCTATGACACAAGTCTCCGGGTAGATTATCTGCTCAAGCTGCTTTCCCGTATAGATTATCTCCTCGTCAGTCAGCGGTATGAATCCCCAGTTTGCCTTCCATGCCTCATTGTATAATACCTTGAAGCTCATCAGGTCAGCGGTCAGATTCTTCATAGAGATAATCCTCGCCGTGATGCCCCGCTTTTCTGCAATTGCAGCGGCGCGATAGACCTTCTCCGGCATTAAATCTGGGACATCTACGATATAGGCATAGAGGTCTTTTATTTTTTCCATTGTGTAGGAGCGCATAAGGTCGTTATAATACGGCGGGTTATACGGCGTCAGAATCATCGGCGGTATATTAAACCCATCGAGTAAAAAGCCGCACTCCTCGTTGGTAGAGAAACTCATCGGGCCGCGCATAACCCTAAGACCGGCACCTTTGAGGTCATTTTTTACGGCATCAAGCAAGGCTGCTGCAACGTGTGTGTCATTAATGGACTCAAAAAAACCGAAAAACCCAGCACCGTCGTTATGAAACTCAAGATGGCGTTTATTAATGACTGAGGCAATCCTGCCCACACAGTTCTTTTCACCGCTGGGTGTGCCCCTGTAGGCCAGATAATATTTTACGGTGGAAAATCCAAAAAATGGGTTTTCTTTTGAGAAGTGATTCTTTAAGTCTTTCGTAAGCTGTGGGCTGTACAACGGGTCCCCCGCGTACAGGCGCAGCGGCAATTTAATAAACAGGTCCAGCTCTTTAGGATTCGTTACCGCAGCAACCCTAACGGGTTCGCTCACTGTATGACTCCAAACTCTTTTCCTGTCTTGTAAAATGCATCAAGGACTATGTCCAGATGTTCGTCCGTATGTGTAGCCATGTAGCTGGTTCTGACCAGCGCCTTACCAGGGGCAACTGCCGGGCTGACTGCAACATTTACAAATACGCCTCTGTCCTGAAGCATCATAGCCATTTTAAATGCCAGTATATCGTCGCCGACAAGGATTGGTATTATCGGGCTTTCTGTAAGGCCAACCTCAAAGCCCATGCTTTTAAATCCTTTGAGCATCTTTGATGTATTGCGCCACAGGGCATGAATCCTCTCAGGTTCAGCCTCTATTATATCGATTGCCGCACTTACTGAGGCAACCGAGGCAGGGGTTGGGCTTGCGCTGAAAATCAGAGGCCGGGCAAAATGCTGTATATAGTGGATGATGTCCTTGTCACCGGCAATAAAACCGCCTATCGAGGCAAGTGACTTACTGTATGTGCCCATAATCAGGTCAACTTCTTTTTCAAGGTCGAATTTTTGTGCCGTGCCGCGTCCGGTACTTCCCAGCACACCTATGCCGTGCGCGTCGTCAAGCATGATCTTAGAGCCGTACTTCTGTGCGATTCGTACAAGTTCAGGCAGGTTTATAATGTCTCCTTCCATGCTGAACACACCGTCAACCACGGTCAGAGTACCCTTGCCCTGTGAATCAATAAGCACACGCTCATAGTCTTCCATGTCGTTGTGCCGAAATTTCCTTACACCGCCGTAAGACAGTCGGCAGCCGTCTATTATGCTGGCGTGGTCAAGTTTATCAAGAACGACTACATCGTCCTTGCCGACAAGCGCTGATATTACGCCAAGATTCACCTGAAAGCCCGTCGTGAATATCAACGCGGCCTCTTTACCAATAAAGCGCGCTAGCTTTTCTTCAAGCTGTACATGGATGTCCAGGGTGCCGTTTAAAAAGCGTGAGCCAGCGCAGCCTGTGCCATACTTCATGGTGGCTGCCACAGCGGCTTCCTTGACCTTCGGGTGATTCGCAAGCCCAAGATAATTGTTCGAGCCGACCATAACAACCTTCCTGCCATACATAAAGACAACCGGGTCCTGGGCGCTTTCTATCGGCCTGAAGTATGGATACAGGCCTGACGATATATACCCTTTTGCCAGGTCAAACCGATAGCATTTATCAAATATGTTCTTACCTGTTACAGCCATTTGTGAATCTTGTACCAGTTTGCTGTCCACTTGATACCTTCCTTTAAACAGACTTTAGGGTCAAACTCGAAATCCCTCATGGCGTCGTCGCTGTTGCAGACCCAGTGGGTGAAGTTTAACTCTCTGATTTTGTCCGAATTGATTATACTATGTCTTGAAATTTTTTCAGAGATACTGGCAATCGGGTGCATAAGAAATTTTGGGACTCTAACCTTAAGATATTGACAGTTCAGCTCTTCGGCTATAGTGTCTGCAATGTCACAGTTGCTGTAGATATTAAAATCCGAAAGATAGTATGTCTTCCCTATAGTCTTATCTGAAACAGCACAATCAACTATAGCCTTCGCAAGGTCTTCGACATAGATCATAGAGTAGTAAGACTCTCCCCAGTGCGGGAAAAGCCCATGCTGAATCATCTTAAATATGATAAACATGTCCTTGTCTCTTGGACCATAGACAGCAGGCGGGCGAATAATCGTAACCGGGATATCGTCTTTGAATTTGAGTATGCACTGCTCACCCTCAAGCTTACTCTTGCCGTAGTCAGATACCGGCTCCGGTTCAGCGGAAGTATCTGCCGGGAGCCCATCCTTGCATGGCCCAGCGGCAGCAAGTGTGCTTAAGTGTACAAATCTCCTGATTTTTTTATTGTGTTTTGCTATCATCTCTATAAAGTTGGACGTGCCCTTTGAATTAGTACAATAGAACTCAGCAACAGAAGAGGTCTTTGTAATTCCGGCAAGATGAAATATATAGTCGAAGTCCCCTATACAATCTTTAAGCGGCTCAACTGTCCGGCAGTCACCCTGAATAAGACTAACAGGAAATCCCTCCAGCCAGTGGAGCTTGGATTTAGTGCGAATGAGGCATGAGACATTATATCCACGCCTGATAAGTTCCTCAACCAGATGACTGCCAATAAAACCTGTTCCACCTGTAACAAGGGCGTTCATGTCCGAACCTTTTCCAACTTATTTGAAATCTCCTTTTTAAAACAAGGGGTTTCAGTTATACAACTATAAGACAGTTTACGATATTTTACCATAGATGACTATTATAACTGATTTGCAATTGTTTTTTCCCGAAAAATATTGAGCCGGTCAAGTATTTCAGCTATGATACCTGTCATTATCTTATCACAATAAAAAAAAGCCGCCACCCATGATTGGGTGACGACTTTAGGGGAGGAACGAGGCGCTTATGACTATATGATAGCACAAGCAGAATTGATTGTCAAGCTGTAGTAGGCAAATTAATTAAAGTTTTCATTATCAGACAGCCTGATAATTATAATTATCATGTGTTCTTATGACGGCAACTTTAAGTCCTGTACTCGGCATTGATCTTAATGTACTCTTCGGTCAAGTCACAGCTCAATACCTGAGCCGATGCCTTGCCCATTCTGAAATTTATCGTAATCGTAACAGTATCGGCCTTAAGCTGCCCTGCGGCCTCTGCGTCCTTGTTAGTTGTCAAACCGTTTTTAACAACCCTGACACTACCAAAAAATATATCTACAGCATTGGGGTCAAAGTGGACCCCTGCGTGACCGGCTGCGGCAATAACCCTTCCCCAGTTAGCATCGCAGCCGTAAACTGCGGTCTTAACAAGCAGGGAATTTGCAATTGCCCTTGCAAAGATTGAGGCGTCGTGTTCGGTTTTGGTACCTTTTACCAGCACCTTCATAACCTTTGTAGCCCCTTCACCGTCTTTTACAATCATAGTGGCAAGGCTCATCAAAACATCAGTAAGTACAGTTTTAAATATGTTGAAACCTTTAGTGCCTGTGTGAATGGGTTTATTTCCGGCAAGTCCATTGGCAAGGACTAAGACGGTGTCGTTGGTACTCATATCACCATCGACTGTAATACGGTTAAAGGTGAGGTCATTGGCGCAAATAAGGGCCTGATCAAGGGCATCCTTAGTGATAGCGGCATCAGTGAGTACAAAGCAGAGCATTGTTGCCATATTAGGACATATCATACCGGCGCCTTTTGCAACAGCGGCAACAGTGGCGGTCTTACCTGTGATATTAAACTGAGCCGAAGCTATTTTCGGAAATGAATCTGTGGTCATAATGGCTCGCGCTGTGTCAAGCAGTGTCGAATTCCCTATTGTTTCTGCGGCATCCCTGATTTTAGAAAACATACGGTCAATAGGCAGGGGTGTGCCTATAACGCCAGTCGATGCGACAAAGACCTCGGGGTCTGGGCAATTTAACGTAATTGACGCAACATAAGACATCTTCTGCGTGTCTTTTAGTCCACGAGCACCAGTACATGCGTTAGCGTTACCGCTGTTTGCCACTATCGCCCTACCCTTGCCACCTTTAATCTTTTCAATATCTAACAGAACTGGGGCGGCCTTAGCAATATTTGTAGTAAACACACCAGAGGCAACAGCACTAACGGTAGAATATATAATGGCAATATCCTTCCGACCAGGCTTTTTAACAGCCGCTTCAACTGTGGAGAATAGAAAACCCTCCGGCACGTGGTATTCGATTTCAGACATGTGTATAATAATACATTATTTATGGGTAGATAGGCAAGTATTGTCTCAACTGTAATCATTCTGCTGCTGTTATTGTCGCCTGTACGTATGTTATATTATGCCTGTAACGTGTGATGAGAATACTATCTGTAGATACCTCAGGCTCAATGTGCGGGGCTGCCGTTGTTGACTCCGCAGCAGGGCTGCTGTCAAGCGCTGTAGTAAATCTTGACGCCTTAAAGAGTACTCACTCTGTTCACTTAATGGCCATTATTGATTTCACCCTAAAACAGGCCGGATGTGATGTAGATGCGTTTGCCGTTGTGGTTGGGCCGGGTTCTTTTACGGGGCTGCGTGTGGGGATTGCCACGATTAATGGCCTGTGCCATGCCACAGGGAAACCGGCAGTGGCAGTCAGTTCACTTGAGGCCCTTGCATGGAATTTTCCTTTTGCGGCATACCCTGTTTGCCCGATAATCGACGCGCGCCAGGGCGAGGTCTACGGGGCGCTGTTTAAATGGTCAAACGGTGGGTTTAAAACAATCGTGGGGCACGGGCTTTTTGGTATCAATGACTTATTGTCGCTGAGAGAGTTTAACGAGGGTAAGGTGATTTTTACCGGTTGCGGTGTGACCGCACACAAATCCTCAATTACCACAGCCCTCGGCGCTATGGCGCTGTTTCCAGAAACTGTACACATATCGCCATATACTGTAGGCACTATTGGATTGAATATGGCGGCACGCGGTGAGTTTTCCCATAGTCTTAGTCCGGTTTATTTAAAGATGCCGCTTGCCGTGGAGAGACTCAGAAGTGCCAGCGGCTGAAATCCATAACATGACAGTGCAGGACATGACCAGGGTCATTGAAATAGAAAAGCAATCGTTTACACATAAATGGTCTTTAAACAACTTTATTTCAGAGCTTTTACATCCAGACTCCATTTGTAAGACTGCATGTGTTGATGACAGCGGCACGGCAGTCGGCTATATTTGTGTCCGCCTGATGGTTGACGAGGTGCATATATTGAAACTTGCCGTGCATCCTGACTATAGACGCAGACACATCGGCTCTATCTTAGTAAAACATGTAATGGCTGAGGTAATAAAGGATTTTGCGGTGATACTTGAGGTACGCGTGTCCAATTTACCGGCCATATGTCTTTATGATTCGCTGGGATTTAAGTCCTTATACACAAGAAGGCGTTACTACGCTGAACCGGAAGAGGATGCTGTTGTAATGGCGTTTGACTTAAACAGCCGTGATTGAGCTATTTAAAAATCCTTCCAATAGCCTCCATTAGAACCCCGATACTTATAGGTTTAGCGATATAGTCATCAAAACCTTCTTTGATAAATTTTTCCCTGTCACCTTCCATCGCATAGGCAGTCAGGGCAATAACGGGGGTGTTTTCAAGCGGCGCTATTTGCTTGATTTTCTTAAGTGCGGCAATACCGCCCATGTGCGGCATATTTATGTCCATAAGGATAAGTTCGGGCAGGGCTTGTTCGGCAAGTGCCACGCCGTCAGCGCCGTCATATGCCTCAATTATGGCATATCCCCGTCTTCTGAGGACTTCACGTATGAATTTCATGTTCAGTTCGTTGTCTTCTATTACTAATATTTTTTTCAAACTTTGCCTCCGTCAACTATGTTTATAGTAGGTATAGTAAACCTGAATTCAGCGCCTTTTGTCCACTGGCTCTCTACTCTGATAGTGCCCCCCTGTGCCTCGATGAGCTTTTTGCTTAGGGCAAGGCCAAGGCCTGTTCCCATGTGGTGTACCTCTTCTGTGGTCTCAAACTGTTGAAATTCGGTAAAGAGTTTTGGCAGGTCTTCAGCCTTAACCCCAGGACCTGTGTCCTTGACATATATCTCAACAAGTTCATGTCCATTTTGAGCAATTTTGACTGCCCCGACTGTTATCAGGCCACCGTCTGGGGTGAACTTAACTGCGTTACTCAGCAGATTTAAAATTACTTGTCCTAGTCTCCTCTCATCTGCATATACGGTGTGGACATCGTCATTGATTTGCTCTGTTAAGGTCAGATTACGCTTGGCGGCCTTCTCTTTGAAAAGGCTTAGGGCGCGTTCAATAGCTGTCCTTACGCCGGTGTTCGTGAACTTTAAGTCCTGTTTGTCGGCCTCGATTTTACTGAGATCGAGGATGTCGTTGATGAGGGAAAGGAGCATGTGTCCGCTGTCGAATATGTCGTTTATGTACTCTTGTTGGTCTTTTTGCAGCTCCCCGACAAGCCCCATGTTGAGCATCTCGGAAAACCCTATTATGGCGTTAAGCGGAGTTCTTAGCTCATGGGACATGTTGGCAAGAAACTGTGACTTTGCCCTGTTAGCAGCGTCGGCCATTTCTTTTGCAGCGATAAGCTCTTTGTTTGCGAGCTGAAGTTCTTGTGTTCGCTCATTGACCATTTCCTCAGCCTTCTTATTCATCTGGTCAAGCTGGTTCATGCGTTTTGAGTTTTCGTCGATGTACAATTGCAGCGTATGAGCCATGGAGTTGAATTTTTGGCCAAGCTCTCCTATTTCATCAGAACTAGTGGCCTTTACCCTTGTGTACAGCTTGCCCTGTTCCATTTCGGCAGCCGCCTTAAGCAGTCTCTTTAATGGGGTTACAAGGTTGGACTCTGTAAAATAAATCCCCATGACAAAACAAATAACAACGGCCGCTAACAGGGCAAATCTGACTTTATCGTGCAGGAGAAACTGCTTGTCACTACTGATGATGATATGTCTGGTGAGGTCGTCTATGTTATCGCAGTATGAACAAATTGTAGAATGCAGGTTGTCTGTTGAGATTGGGTTGCCTGTCTGAATGTTTTTTCCCACCTCAAGAAGCATGGGCTTTACTCTGGTAGTCCATTCATCGACGAGTCTGCTTACCCTGCCGGAGATTTCAGAGTTTGCAGATGGCTTCGTGTTCATGGCTTTATTTCCGTCTCTGAACCCTACGATGGTCTCTTCAAACTTTTGGATTTCGGTTAGATAGATATCTTCAGTAAATGAGCGGTTCAACTTGGAGGCGGCTGTTACGGCAAGCATTTCGATTTTTAGAAGGCGTGCCTTCTCAACCCCTGCAAGGTTTATCCTCAAGACGTCGTTTTCGATTACTGAAGTAAACCAAAAAGACGTTGCAGTAAAGCCCGCCGCAAGGACAGTCACAATAAGCCCTACCCAGAAATATTTCTTAGCTAATGAGTTAAAAAAATACATATAGTCCCGTTTATTGAGCCAGTTAATTGAATCAGAGGCGTTGTCACATGTTTATCTGAGTCCAAGGACATCCTGCATGTCGTATATGCCGGCTGGTTTGTCTTGCAGCCACAGGGCTGCCCTCAGCGCACCGCGTGCGAATGTGTCGCGGCTCGATGCCTTGTGAGTTATCTCTATGCGTTCCCCAAGCCCGCCGAACAGGACGGTGTGTTCTCCTACGATGTCGCCAGCGCGTATTGTCTGAATTCCGATTTCCTTTTTCCTGCGTTCGCCGATTATCCCGCTGCGGCAGAGAACGCTGACCTCGTCAAGGTTCCTTGAGAGGGCCTCGGCTATAACATTTGCCATTTTTAATGCCGTACCACTTGGGGCATCCTTTTTCAGACGGTGGTGGGCCTCGATTATCTCGACATCATAGGAATCCCCCAATGCACGGGCGACATCGCCCAGTACCTTTAGCAGAAGATTCACCCCTATGGACATATTCGGGGCCAGTATCACAGGGATTTTGGTTCCATATGATTCCACTTTGGATGTCTGTGCGGAAGACATGCCGGTTGTCCCTATGACCATTGCCTTGTTATGCTCACTGCAGAGCCTTAAATTACTAAGTGTGGACTCCGGGGATGTGAAGTCAATTACCACATCAGCCGTGTCAAGCGTTTCTGCGATATTATCAGTTAAGGTCACGCCCGTCTTGCCAACCCCGGCGATTTCACCGAAGTCCACTCCAATGGCTTCGTGCCCGGCTCTTTCAAATACCCCCACGAGTGTTATAGATGGATTCTCAAGGGCCAATACCCCTATGCGCTGCCCCATCTTTCCGGCAGCTCCGGCTATTGATATGTTTAACATTATGCTTCCTCCTGATTTATTGTAGCTGCTTCAGTCGTTTTGTCTTCAGGTATTCTGTAGCGCTCGTCTGCCCACGATGCGAGGTCTGCCGTCTTGCATCTGTGACTACAAAATGGCCGGTATGGATTCCCAGCGTAGCTTACCTCTTTAGCACATCTCGGACATCTAATCTTCATTAGGTATTCTGTACATTATCTGACATTTTTTTCAAGTGCTCCATTATAAAAATAACGGCGAGACCATTTAATACCCCTGTTAATGTGCCAACAAACAGAATAACCGGCGCTAATATTAGTATAGATCGAAGATTTTGAATAAACACAACGTACACGGCCAGGAGCTGCCCAAGATTATGAAAAAGCGCCCCCGTCAGGCTTAACCCTAGAGGCCCGAATACACGTACCTGCAAGGCTGCCCACATAGCCGCTACGCTAAACAGCCCGCCCACAGTGCTCATAATAAATGGCGGCCCTAAAAAAGTCCCCATTAACATAGACCCAATAATTACCCGTATCAGGGTTATCGTAAGCGCTGCGTTAAATCCATAGAGAATCAGCGTTATCAGGGTTATTATGTTTGCAAATCCGAATCTCAGCCACGGTATTGGGGTAGGTATGAGGCGCTCAAATCCATGCAGTGCCAGGGCACAGGCAGCCAGAAGCGCCAGCCGGTACTTGTCACGTTGTTGCATCTACACCACCTTTGGGGGCTGTTGGAGTACCATCGACTGTGATTACTACCCTGTTTGGCAGACATATTATAGCGCCGCTGTCTATCCAGCCCTGTTTGACACATACCTTGCCGGGACAATCTGAGTCTGCCACGCGCACCTTTCCAGCTTTTATCTCTACGGTGAGGCCATTGATTTCAATGGTTTTATCATCGCTTAACTGCAGTTTATATAATAATTTGTTGTTTGCTTCTATCATGATTTGCCCTCCGCGCGGGAGATAGAGCGGCACTAATACTATCGATGCCCCCGTTATGACGAGCAGGACTACCAGCAATATCCTGTCAAACAGGGTCGTGACCCTGATAATCTCAGCGATTGTCAAACAGCGCTCTTAGGTTTTCCGTTGTGTAAGTAGTACCGTCAGCATAGATTAAATAGGCCATGAGTTTATTTTTTTTAATAAATCTGAGTGCCTTTTCTCTGCCCATAACAAATACTGCCGTTGATAAGGAGTCTGTAACAACTCCTTCTGGATTAACTATTGTTACGCTCTGAAAATCCCCTGCCGGGTAGCCTGTGGTTGGTTCTATCAGGTGGTGGTATCTGATACCGCCTTCAATAAAAAACCGTTCGTAGTCGCCTGATGTTGAAACGGCCAAATCCTCAAGTGACAACACACCTATTAGGTCGTCGCTTGTGCCTCGCGGCGCCCTTATGCCTACACGCCAGGGGCTGCCGTCCGGTCTTGTCCCCCAGACCCTGATATCCCCGGCCATTGCCGCTATGCCGGCCTTCATACCGGCCCTTTTGAGGAGTTCTACTGTCCTGTCTGCCGCGTATCCCTTGGCTATGCCGCCGAGGTCGAGGACCATCCCCTTGTCCATCAGCATTACAGACGAATCGCTGCCGTTAAGCACGATACGTGTGTAGTCAAGCAGAGGCAGGACATTTTTTAATTCAGAATCGGCAGGCCTTTTATTATTTTTAAAGTCCCACAGTACCATCGCCGGTCCTATGACCGGGTTGAATGCCCCGCATGATAATTCAGCTTTTTCAAGGGCTATCGTTGTCAGTTCAAATGTGTCAGGTGAGACTTTTACTGCCCCTATCCCTGCATTTTTATTAATTGCCGAGACTTCACTTCCCGCATCGAAAAAACTTAACAGCCGCTCCAACCGCCGCAAGTTGTTAAAGGCGGACTCTATGGCCTCGTCAGCCCTTCTCTCTGAATTTGACACTACGGTCAGCGTTATTACGGTGTCCATAAGGATTTCTGATTTCTTGTAGATGTGAGGGGAGGCGTTTAATACAAACATCAATATGATAATAAGTGCTATGACAAACAGGACTGCTGAGGCAGTTAAGAGTTTTGGTTTCATTCGATGCTATAAAAGTGAAGTTATTTCTTTTTGAATAGTATCGTCCATCCAGTTGACGCTTCCAAAGTATTTTTTTATTATTGTGCCGTCCTTGCCGATTAAAAAAGTAGTGGGCTGGGCGTTGATTCGATATTTAGTCTTAGCAACTGTCTTGCCGGTGTCCAGCAGCACTGGGAAATCCACATGGTTTTTAATCAGAAACTTCTCAACCACCATTGTGGAGTCGTCTGTGGAGACGGCAAGCACGACAAGGCCGTTGTTTTTATATTTCAGATAGAGTTTATTCATTGGCGGCATCTCGTCCTTGCACGGTGTACACCATGTAGCCCAGAAGTTAAGTAAAATGACCTTACCCTTGTATGATGACAGGGATATGTCATCGCCATTCAGAGATTTTAACGTAAAGTCCGGCGCAGCCTGCCCTATAAGGTTAGCGCTGTAGCCGTGCTGTGTCGTTAACACCGCAACAACTGCGGCGATTAATAAGGTTTTCTTTGCGCTGATGGCTGTTATTGTCCAGTGCTGCATTCAGCAGTTAGCTAAAAAAATCCTTTATTTTTTGAAAAAAGGACTGGTGCGTTACATCATCTTTCGTTAAATCTCCTTTTATGTCATCCCAGAAGACTAACGTGCCAGCCTTAAAGCCTGTTACCTTTTCGATGGATGGGTATAATTTATGCATTACAAATTGTTTAGGCATATCAATAGGTATATCAATAAATATATCTGCCTCGATGAGGTAAATCTCAGTCTTTGCACCGGCATATGGCATTGACATTGCGCTGTTAAAGCCAGGCAGGTAGTTTTTGAAGTTATCCCAGTTAATATTTCTGGCATATGAGGCAATTGATTTAAAGGTGCTTTCATCGGGTGTGTCTATGAGAAAAATAGCAGAGAAATAGGTCGTGCGCCCTTTCTTTGGCTTTGAAATCTTACAAAGCCCGGGGATAGCACCACGTGGAACGGTAAAATCAAAATAGGCAAGCATCTGTTCTTTCTCAAAGGAATCATAAAACTCCTGTTCCAGGTCAACAATGTCATCATCTTTTTTCATAATGTTATACCTTAGGCAACCCCATTGCTCTAAGTCATGGTAACATTATTTATTTAATTAGTCAAGGGTTACCAGCTTTACTCCTGATCGCCTTGTAATTGCATGATTATCTGTGTTAGCATACAAGTATAATCGATTATGGAATTTGGAATGATTTTTTTTGAAAGCCTCAATGCCGTTAGAAAAAATATTGTTATCATAACACCTACTATTATCGCCTCCATAATTGTACTTATAGCAACAAGTATCATAATTGGTAGCGATCTTGCCACTATTGACGAGACTAACCTCGAAAAGACCATTTTAGTAGTTGCACCACGCTTGTTTATGATAAGCGCCTTAAATTATTTCTTACAGGCACTCTCTCACTGCGTGACCATTGCAATGGCAATAGAGATAGAGAACAACAGGATGTGTAACGTGTTTGACAGCAGCCTGACTGTGCTGAAAAGAATCGGCAGGATTTTACCGGCATCAATCCTAATCCTTATTTTCCTGACCGCTGGCCTCATGCTCCTCATTCTCCCCGCACTATACGTTTGCTTTGCCTTTATGTTGACATTCATAATTATCATGAACGAAGACATAACCCCTGCTATGGCAATGATGAAAAGTTACCGTGCAATGAAAGATAATTACAGCAGATCTATCGTGCTGTTTTTTTTCCTCTCGTCCCTTTGGATAACTGTAAGCATAATAAATCTCCTACTGGGTCAGTTGCACTACTTCGGGGTTATATCATCATTATTTTTGTCTGGGTTATTTATGGCCTTCGCCACAATCACTCTCCTGAAATTCTACAGGATACTTGAACCAAACAACATCCCGTTGAGTTCCAATGATTGATACACACTGCCACCTCGAGATGTCATCGTTTGACGGCGACATTGATAATGTCATAGAAAGGGCGCACGGGGCCGGTGTGCAGACAATGATTACCATTGGCTCATCCTCGGAGAGTATCGAAAAGGCCGCCGCCCTGACAGAGCGTTATCCCTCAGTATATGCAGCCATTGGCATTCATCCCCATGACGCTAAACACTTTACACCGGCAATATACCAGCAGATAAGAGAACTCTCATCAAACAAAAAAGTGGTCGCCATTGGTGAAACAGGCCTCGATTACCACTATAAACACAGTCCCGTAGATATTCAGCAGGAAATCTTTATTAAACACATCGACTTAGCAAAGGATTTAAACCTGCCTGTAATTATACACAGCCGCGACGCCTCAGACGATGTAATATCTATAATCAAGAGTGAAAATGTCTCATGCGGCGTCCTACACTGTTTCTCGGGGGATGAGAAAATGGCCGAGGCCGTTATATCATCAGGGCTTTATATCTCTATATCAGGCACGGTAACATTCAAAAATGCAGCAGCCCTTAGGTCAGTTATTCGCACAATCCCGGACGATTACCTGCTCGTAGAGACAGATGCCCCATACCTGGCTCCCACCCCATATCGCGGCAAACGAAACGAACCGGCATATGTCACCTACACGGCAAGAACAATAGCAGAAATAAGAGGTGTCTCTTATGAGGACATCGACAGAATCACTACTTTAAACGCTAACAGGCTCTTCGGCCTTGACAGCACGCAGTCAACTGGACAAATCACATACAAAATCAGGAATTCCCTGTATCTGAATATCACAAATCGCTGCACCAACGTGTGTACATTTTGCGTCCGCTATCAGACTGATTACGTAAAAGGACATAACCTCAGATTAAGCCGCGAGCCGTCAGACGCGGAAATTGTTGAATCCATAGGCGCCAATGCAGCCGTTTATGACGAGGTAGTATTTTGTGGTTACGGTGAGCCGCTGATGAGGCTTGACACAGTGATAAACGTCTCGCGCCATGTAAAAGCTCACGGTGGCAGGGTCAGGGTTAACACAAACGGCCTCGCCTCTGTCATTCACAAGCGAGATATACTGCCCGAACTCTCAGGTCTTGTCGATACCATATCCATAAGCCTCAACGCCCAGGACGCAGCTACATACCAAAGGCTCTCTCGTCCCCCATTTGAGGGTGCATACGAGGCAGTGTTGAAGTTCATTGCCGCAGCAAAGGACAACATCCCTGAAGTTACGGCAACGGCAGTC
>LNQR01000090.1 GCA_001541255.1 Candidatus Magnetominusculus xianensis | reverse complement strand
CCCTGTCCCTCCCGTCTTTGCTTGGTTTTCCCAAACCTATTTTAACAGCTTTGACGGCGGGCAGGGTATTCTCCTTGTTTTTTTACCGGACGGGAGTGTATTGAGGACGAGATTGCTTGCGAATATTGTATTGCCATTTTCATCAAGCATAATGGCGCCGACTCTCAGCTGATTGACAATAGATAACAAGTTGTCACGGTTTCTTCTAATAATCTCACAGGATTCAACCGTTTTCAATTAACATCCTCTTGTAATACTAAGGGTACAGCGGCAAAGTTCTTAACTTTTAAATACTTACAAATAACGGTGAATTTTGCGGAATCTATCCCTTTGCCAGCAGGATGGCATGTATTACAGCTTGCTTCACGTTAATATCAACTCGATCGCCTCATCGCAACTCCTGTATGTGACTGCCCCAGCCCCTTGCCATTACTCTAGTCAGCCTTTCGGACGTTTGCCGCCTTTGGCCCTTTTTCTTCCTCAACAATGTCGAAAGTTACTTCCTGACCTTCCTTAAGAGATTTGTAGCCGGAACCCTGTATGGCCGAGTAGTGTACAAAGATGTCTTTCCCGTCTTCCTTCTGGATGAAGCCATAACCTTTTGTTTCATTAAACCACTTCACTTTTCCTTTGAATGACACGTTTAAGCCTCCTTTTAAACAGGTTTATTATTGTCTGAGAGGATAACGATCGTTGGCTTATAATCCTTTAACATCTGCTCGTTTCCATCTTCCTGAACATAGGCGAATGCGAATATTATTATCTTGTCGCCCGCGACTCCCTTTCTGGCTGCCGCACCGTTTAAACAGATATGACCTAAGCCTCTTTCTCCCGGTATAACGTAAGTATCAAAGCGTTCCCCGTTGTTGATATTGCTTATCATAATTTTCTCATAGGGATATAGCCCGGCAAGATCCATTAAATCCTCGTCCACCGTCAATGAACCGGAATATGAGAGATTGGCCTCTGTTACTGTGGCCTTGTGTATCTTAGATTTCAACATACATCTATACATGCTTTATTATAACAGAGTGTTATCAACTATTGCAAAGCATTCAAGTTCCGACATAGGAATTTGCACCTACCGCTATAAGAGAAGTTATCTATGGGGAGGTTTGAGAAGCGTCCCCAACGGGATTCGAACCCGTGTTACCGACGTGAAAGGCCGATGTCCTAGGCCGGGCTAGACGATGGGGACACATTATGAGCCGCCTGGGACTCGAACCCAGGACACCCGCCTTAAAAGGGCGGTGCTCTACCAGCTGAGCTAGCGGCTCAACTATATGAGTATAGCACACAGTTATTTTATTTGTCAATTGCCACGAATTGCCTTAAGAGCAGATATGTTGTTTTTTATATTGAAATGATGTAGTATAACTTAGGCAGCAGTATCTGTTGTCATAGGTTTGCTGCTGATATGTGAGTCCCTGCATATCTTAATTGGTGGGATGAGAGTTTGTTAAGAGCAAGTATTTTTTAGGGCAATTTGGTTGAGGATGATTTATGGCAGATGAAGAAAAAGCGAAAGACAGGCTTATAGAAGAGTTAAGGGCTAAAGTCACAACACTTGAGACCTCTTTGGACAAGTTAAATTCAGAACTTAGTCTCCAAAACGAAATCATGTCCAATATGGCTGAAGGCGTCTGCCTTATCATGGCCTCTGATGGAATCATCTTGTATTGCAACCCTAAGTTTGAGCAAATGTTTGCCTACGATGCCGGTGAGTTAGCAGGCAAGAATATCTCCACAGTAAATGCCCCTACAGAGAAAACTCCTGAAGAGACGGCAAGGGAAATATCCGAATCATTAATTAAACATAAATCATGGCAAGGTGAGCTACTTAATATCAAAAAGACTGGGGAGTGTTTTTGGTGTTCTGCAGCCGTTTCAACATTTGAAGACAAGAGATATGGCACCGTGTGGGTGTCAGTGCACACCGATATTACTGAGCGAAAAGATGCGCAGGAAGAGCTTGACAGATTCTTCAATGAATCTCGCGATATATTGGCTATTTTTTCAATTGACGGACATTTTACGCGGGTAAATCCTATGTTTGAAAAGGTTCTTGGATATACCAAAGAAGAGATTTGTTCGACGCATCTAATGGAGCTTATCCACCCTGATGACCGTGATGCTACTATTGCAGAAGTAGAGCGACAGAATAAAGGTTCAAATGCCGTAGATTTCGTTAATCGGTATCTTTGTAAGGATGGCTCATACAAAACATTGTCATGGTCAGGCGGACACGTCATAAACGGTAAAATCTACGCCAACGCAAGGGATGTTACACAACAAAAACTACTATTAGCAAAACTTGCAGAAAGCGAGCAACGATTCAAGACTGTCTTTGAGGAAGCACCAATCGGAGCTGCCATGATAGATTCAGTAACCGGTGAATTTATTCAGGTTAACCGTCGGTTCTGCACTATTACCGGTTATTCCTCTGATGAGATACTTGGCCTAAGATTTCAGGATATTACGCATCCAGACGATTTAAAGCATCAACTTGATGGGTTAAAACTATTGAACAGGGGCGATATACCGGTTTTTAGTATAGAGAAGCGGTATATTCACAAGAGTTCTAAGATACTATGGGTAACACTTACATATATTTATTTGCAAAATGCTACAAATCAACACCCGTTTAATCTTGCCATAATTGAAGATATTACGGACATGAAACAGATGGCAGACACGCTGAAAGATAAGGAACAAGATGAGATTGAGGCACAGCGTAAGGCGCACTTCGGCACATGGACATTTGACCCTGTGAGTGCTCAATCTCAGTGGTCGTTAGAAATGTTCAATATCATTGGTATAGACCCCAATACAGGTCCTCCGCTCTATCCCGGTCTGATTAACTATATCCACCCCGATGACTACCGGCGTTTTGACGATACGGTAAGAGAAGCGGTACAACTTGGTAAACCCTATGATATAGAGATACGCATCTGCCGTCCCGATAGGACTGGAAGAATCATTAACAGCATAGGTGAGCCTGTTTTAGACGATGCCGGTAAGGTAGTGAAATTGAGGGGTTCGGTTTTGGACATCACTGAGCGAAAAAACTTGGAGACAAAACTGGAAGATATTCGTACACAACTCCAATCGATAATAGACAGTTCAGCCACCGTTATTTTTCTAAAAGATTTACAAGGTAGATATGTGTTTATAAATACCATGTACGAGAAGCTCTTCCATATAAGTAAGAAAGACATTGTTGGCAAGACCGACTACGACATCTTTCCAAAAGAACTTGCTGATAAATTCAGGGAAAATGATATAGAAGTTGAGAAAAAGAATGCATCTTTATCCTTTGAAGAGATAGTACTGCAATATGATGGTCTACACACGTATATTTCTGTAAAGTTTCCCATGCACGATACAAAAGGATATCTATATGGCGTATGTGGTATAGCTACTGACATCACCGAGCGTAAAAGAATGGAAGAAGAACTGAAGCAGTTAACTACTAATCTTGAGTCAATGGTTACAGAAGAAACAAAAAAACGGCGTCAGAGTGAGCAAATCCTGATACAACAATCCAAGATGGCATCAATGGGTGAGATGCTTGGACTAATCGCACACCAATGGAGGCAGCCTCTGAACGCTATAGGGTTGATAGTACAGGATTTAAGAGAGGCTTATACCTACGGAGAACTTGATCAAACATACATAACAAATACTGTCGAAACAACTATGAAGCAGGTAACATTTATGTCAGGGACAATAGATGATTTCAAGGATTTTTTAAAGCCTTCAAAGGAAAAAATCAGATTCAATGTAAAAACTTCCATAGAAGAACTGCTCTCAATGTTCGCACAGATGTTTAAGAAGAGCGATGTGGACATTTCTATTATAACTGAGCAAGATACACTGCTCTTTGCAGATGGATATCCAAATGAGTTTAAACAGGTAGTGCTGAACATCCTAAACAATGCCAAAGATGCTATTGCTTTAAATAGAAAATCCTGTTTGCAGGGGCTGATTGAAATCAATATCGCTAACAATGAAGAAAGGGACAAGATAATATTGTCTATCAGGGATAATGGAGGCGGCATTCCAGAAGATGTTATAGGTAAAATCTTTGAACCATACTACACGACGAAGGGAAGCACAGGCACAGGGCTTGGACTCTATATGTCAAAAACGATAATTGAGACTAATATGGGCGGTACGCTGACGGTTAGTAATACAGACAGGGGGGCGGAGTTTACTATATCTCTGGGCGTGACAGTGGAGAGAATCTGACTGGTTTGAAAGACATTGCTTGACACGAACTTACATATTTTTGGATAATTAATCAGATGTTATACTGGGGTTATGAATCCCCTGAACGAAAGCCTGAACAAAAGAAGGAGATGACGAGATGAAAAAAACATTGGTCTTAGTTGTATCGATATTAGCAGCAGTAGTACTGCTGTCGAACATTGTTATTGCTTCCCCGCCTCTGATGGACCCAGTGATTTCTGGCAAAATAGCTGAAGCCCAAATGCTGGTTGATGACTGTACACGTATGCACAAGATATCCAGACCGGCAGCAGTAGAGCTCCACAGCCGTATCAACTACTATAGAGAGCGTGCCCTCAATACTGAAATCCGTCATGGAGGCTTTATCCCACCACATGAGTCAAGAAAGCTCAATGATGGGTTGGATAGGTTAATCAGAGAGGTTGCTGATCTTAGGAATGCACCGCCACTGCCCCCGGTAGGGCCGCCACCCCCACTGCCACCTTTGAGATGAAGCTGTTAAGAATATAATTAACGCTGTTGACATGCCCTATGTTTGGTAGACATGGGGCATGAAATAATCGCTATTTCTATTGATAAGCCGACAGCCAGTCCATTTTAAAGCTGCTAAAGCGGTCTTGTTCTATGGCAGCCCGTATCTTTTTCATGAGATCAAGGTAAAAATACAGGTTGTGGATGGTGTTGAGCCTGATGCCGAGGATTTCACCGGCTTTATACAAGTGGTTTAAATAACTCCTTGTAAAATTTAGGCATGTGTAACAGCCGCAATCGGAGTCAAGCGGTGTGTGGTCGCGCCTGAATCGGCTGTTTCCTATGATTATCCTGCCGTGCGTGGTCAGGAGTGTCCCGTGTCTGGCTGTCCTTGTCGGGATTACACAGTCAAACATGTCAAATCCTGCCTCAACTGCCGCTAGTATATCCTCAGGAAAACCTACACCCATCAGATAGCGCGGCTTATCTGAAGGAAGCTCCGCGGCCATGTAGCCTATGATTTCATGCATTATTTCTTTTGGCTCTCCAACGCTGACACCGCCAACTGCATAGCCATCGAAGTTCATATCTTTGAGCTGCCGAGCGCTCTGCAGCCGTAAATCTTTGAAAACCCCGCCTTGCACTATCGCAAAAAGCGTCTGAGGCTTTTCTACATTTTTTAGGCATATCTCTGCCCATCTTGTAGTAAGTTCCAGGGATTTAAGCGTATAATCGTAGGTCGATGGGTACGGGGTGCATTCGTCGAAGGCCATGACGATGTCTGACCCAAGAGCACGCTGAATCTCCATGGACTCACGCGGGCCTATGAAGTGTGCGGAGCCGTCGATGTGAGACCTGAAAGTCACGCCGTCTTCAGATATCTTTCTGAGCGGTGAGAGGCTATATACCTGAAACCCACCGCTGTCAGTGAGTATGGGCCTGTCCCAGTTTATAAATTTGTGAAGCCCTCCGGCCTCAGCTACGGTCTCCTGCCCGGGGCGCAGGTACATATGATATGTGTTGCAGAGGATTATCTCTGCCCCCACATCCAGAAGTTCATGCGGGGATATTGCCTTCACTGCCCCCATCGTCCCAACCGGCATAAATACAGGTGTAGAGAGAGTGCCGCGCGCAAGGGCAAGTCTGCCAGTTCTGGCGTTTCCATCTGTGTGCAATACCCTGAAGTCCATCTGTTAAGTGACTGCACCGCTGAAGGCTTCATTAACCTCCGCTGAGATTTTGTCGAATATATTAATATATTTTGGTGATACGTGGATTATTTCTATTGTTTTAACATTGGCACAGCGTGCGATGTACCCTGTGTGAGCCGTTGTCAGGTGATTTCTCTTATGGGCACGTTCCAGGTCATCTGCTAAGAAAAACGCCTCAATATAGAGCGTGTCAGCATTCATGGCAAGCGCTATGGCATTTCTAATATTTTCATCGGACGGGGAAATATCTGTTATGTAGGCAATCTTCTGGCCGCGTGTAATCATGGTAATGTCGCGAAGTTCGTCTATATGGTACGTGCGTCCATCAATTGTGAAGTGTGCCTCTTTCTCATCGCCCCTGATAGCAGACTTCAGGTTGTTTAACCACGGCCCGGGTGTAAGGCCGCGCTCAAGCAGCAGGGCCTTGTTTATGTTTATTTGTGTCTCCTCGCGTAAGCTAAATCCAAGCACCTCAATCCCGTGGTCAAAGATATCTGCTTCGATAATCAGCCCCGAGCCTGCCATCACCACCTTATTAAACGCCGTCACAGGACCGTCGATCTTATAAAACCCCTCTGTGGCATAAAAGCTGCTTCTTAGGATTACGTCTTTGTGAACCTCCGAGACCTCTATCTTTAGCGGGTATTCTTTTATCAGATTCCATGTATAACCCATAAGTTTATGTGAGACGGCATCGATAATACCCCTTGGGCCGTAGATATTAAGCGGGGTCTCTCTGTTTAGCAGGCATCGCAGCACGTTGTCAAAGCCAATAAAGTGGTCAACATGCATGTGTGTGATAAAGATGTCCGAGATTTTCTGAATCTCCCGCACAGAAAGACCATAG
Source organism: Candidatus Magnetominusculus xianensis (assembly GCA_001541255.1). GTDB lineage: Bacteria > Nitrospirota > Thermodesulfovibrionia > Thermodesulfovibrionales > Magnetobacteriaceae > Magnetominusculus > Magnetominusculus xianensis. The sequence goes on along the minus strand of LNQR01000090.1, from coordinate 8,618 downwards.
ACATCCCCGCAGTCAAACATAACCGATTCCTTCTCCCTTCTGAATCTTATGTACAGAACGGGGTCCTGAAAAGGATTATTTACCAATTTACTAAAAAATGTCGATTTCATATTTAAAAGTCTTCATGGTATATGATACAATGTCCCAGTATTGTTATGATACAATAAAAGGCTTGTGGATTGATAAAATAATGTTTAGGAGGAGCAATGTCTGAGCTAAGGAAAGACCCAATAATAGGCAGATGGGTTATTATTTCAACAGAAAGAGGGAAAAGGCCGTCAGATTTCATATCCCCGTCGCACAAGAGGAAAAAGACAGTGGGTTTTTGCCCGTTTTGCAAGGGGCACGAGTTCACTACTCCCAATGAGATAATGGCCTTCCGGGGGCCTGATAAGATGGGGGCATCGGACTGGACACTCAGAGTAGTGCCAAATAAATTCCCCGCACTTCATATCGAAGGAGACCTTGACAGGTCAGGCGATGGTATTTTCGGGAGAATGAACGGCATTGGCGCTCACGAAGTCATTATAGAGACCCCGCATCATGACCTGTCCCTGGCGTCGATGAGTACAAAATCAGCCGCCGATGTCCTCTGGGCATTCTATTCACGTATGACAGACCTGCGTAAGGACAAGAGATTTAAGTACGTCCTGATATTTAAGAATGAGGGTGAGGATGCCGGCTCAACCCTTGAACATACACACAGCCAGCTCATAGCCCTTCCCATCGTCCCCAAAAGGGTGCAGGAAGAGCTTGACTCAGCCAAAAAATATCACAACTTCATGGAAAAGTGTATCTACTGCGACCTGATTGAACAGGAAGCCAACATCAACAAAAGGATAATCTATCAAAACACATCCTACATAGCGGTCTCGGCATATGCCCCGCGCGTGCCGTTTGAGACATGGATTCTGCCCAGGCACCATGAGTCATCCTTCATGCCTGACAATAATGATTTCACATATCTTGCGGAAACCCTTCAGTCTGTGCTGAGGATGTATGATAAGATTCTTGACGTGCCGCCATACAGCTTTGTAATTCACACGGCACCGTTTACAGAGGAAGACAACAGTTACTACCACTGGCACATAGAGATATTCCCTAAACTGACCAGAACGGCTGGTTTTGAATGGGGTTCAGGCTTCTATATAAACCCAACATCCCCTGAAGATGCCACAAAATATATGAGAGAAGTGTTGTAGAAAGGGGATTAGAGGCACACACACACTGTGCATTCGGATTCAAAATTATATAAAGGAGGAATAGCAATGAAAGTTTTAATAGTAGATGACGACCCACATCTGAGAAAGTTATACAAGGAAGAGTTAGAGGATGAGCACTATGATGTTCACATCGCAAGTTCAGGTAAAGAGGCCCTTGAGATATTTGCCAAAGAACTGCCAGACATCGTCACACTTGATATACTTATGCCCGGCATGGACGGAATCGAGGTGCTGAGGAGAATGAAGGAGCAAAAGCCCAATCTGCCCGTAATAATGTCTACGGCGTATGATTACAGGGATGATTTTTCAGTATGGGCGTCTGACGCCTACGTAGTAAAATCTGCCGATATGACGGAGCTGAAAAACACGATAAAGAACCTCCTAAGTAAAAAATGAAGACTTTGGAGTTGGACTCACTTGCCCCCATTTATGGAGGCATGTGTCTTTCACGGCTCGACGGGGTTGTGTTTATAAAGGGCACAATCCCTGGCGAGAAGGTCTTGGCGGAGGTAAAAGAAACCAGAAGGGATTATTCTATAGCTGAGGCCATAGAGATTCTCCAAAGTTCCACAGACAGAGTAGCGCCGCGCTGCCGGGTTTATGGCATGTGCGGAGGCTGCCACTACCAGCATATATCTTATGAGAGACAACTGTCGATAAAAGAGGAAATCCTTACAGACTGTCTCAGGCGAATAGCAAAAATTGATATTCCAGTTGACAGGATGATTTATGGAAGCCAATGGAATTACAGGAGAAAGGTTCAGTTTAAGTTGTCTTCTACAAGCGGCGGCAGCTCTGCCCCTGCTATTGGTTTTTACAGAGAAGGCACAAGAGACATAGTAGCAGTCGATGAGTGCGCCCTGCTTCACAACGAGTTAAACAGATTTCTTACGAAATTAAAAGGGGCGCGTTTTCTCAATGGAGTCAGTGAAGTCCACATGCTTACAGGGAAGACCACTGTAGCATTCCTGAAAGGCCCGGAAGTGGATGAGGCAAAACTTGAGTTCATGCTTGATATAGGTTTTGACGGCGCTGTCGGCTCACTTGCCCCGGACTACCAGCGCACACATGTAGTTGGCGAACCACACTGTACGCTGCAGATGGGCGGTGACATAGGGCAGGGGTTAGAATATACTGTGACGCCGCAGGGGTTTTTCCAGTCCAACTGGGAGTTGAACCAGGTGTTAGTTGAAAAGGTGAAGGAGCAACTGGGCAGCTTAAGCGGTAAAAAGGTGATTGATATTTATGGCGGGGCAGGCAACTTCTCACTTGCCTTGTCAAAGACGGCCAAAGAGATAACCATCGTGGAAGACAATCCATACTCGGCAGCTGACGGTCAGCGTAACATCGTGCTGAACAATATAACAAATGCATCTTACATTATACAGTCGTTTGAGAAAATGCCGCTTGGGAAAATAAGTGATAGCAAGATTTATGACGCAGCAATCGTTGACCCGCCAAGAATAGGGCTTACAAAGGCAGCGGTTGAAAAACTACTTGCCCTGAAGGCAGAGACAATTGCCTATATCTCATGTAACCCATCGACATTTGCCCGTGATGCGGCAAAGCTCCAGGGCAGGTACGCGCTGTCCTCGGTCAGACTGATAGACATGTTTCCAAACACATACCACTGCGAAGTCCTGGGGATATTTAATCGCGTATAGACAACCGCAAGCTAAGGCAGAAGCAGTGTGTGTTGCTATTAATGGCCTAATCTGTTATCATTACGCATGATTGATAAGGATAAATTAAGCAAGTACTTTACGATTAAGAAAAAACCTGTTTCATTTCGCGACCTCGGCAAGGAGTTCTGCTCCTCAAGGCAGGACTATCGCATCTTAAAAAAACTCTTAAAACAGCTTACTTCCTCCGGTGATATTATCATCAACAAGAAGGGTTTATACGGCAAGTCTGAGGAGATGAGTCTGGTTAATGGCTATTTTGAGGCGCATAAGACAGGCTATGGTTTTGTGATTTTAGAAGCGCCAGGCCAGAGAGATGTCTTCATCCCGGGACGAAAAACTATGGGCGCTATGGACAACGACAGGGTAGTTGCCAGAGTAGAGAATATGAAAAACCGCGAGGGCAGAATCGTAAGAATCGTCGAGCGCGCCCATACCAAAGTTTCTGGTGAGCTGGACTTCTCCGATGACGTATGGTTTCTCCGCCCCAAGCACTCCACCCTCCCGTTTGATATATTAATCCCGAAAAAGCATACTTTAAATGCAGGAAAGGGTGATATGGTTGTCGTTGAGATAACACAATTCAACAACGAAAACAGGCCGCCCATCGGCAAGGTAGTCAAAAAGATTGATAAACCCGAAGACCCGAAATCTGAAATAGAGGCCGTAATAGACGAGTTCCACTTATCGAGAAAATTTCCAAAACACGTCTCCGATGACGCAAAGACACTGCCCGAGGCTGTCACACCGGAAATGCTTACAGGCCGCAGAGACCTTCGTCAGCTCAAGACCGTTACCATCGATGGTGAGCGCGCAAAGGACTTCGACGACGCCGTCTCAATAGAGAAGACCAGCGATGGATTCAAGCTCTATGTCCATATAGCCGACGTAGGATATTTTGTGCCGTGGGACAGCATAATAGACCTTGAGGCAAGAGAGCGGGCAACAAGCGTGTATTTCCCTGACAGGGTGCTTCCAATGCTCCCCAAAAGGCTCTCTGAAGACCTATGTAGTCTGAAACCCAAACTCGACAGGCTTACTTTTACAGCAGAGTTGGACTTCGACGACAAGGGCAACAGAACTGCCTCGGCATTCTATCCTTCAGTTATCAACAGCAATGAGCGAATGACATATACGAACGTGCAAAAAATACTCATAGACGAAGATAAAAGGCTGCGGACTAAATATAATTCGTTACTTAATGAATTTGAGCTTATGTCACTGCTATGTAAGGATTTAAGGCAGATGAGAAAGAAGCGCGGGAGTCTTGATTTCGACCTCCCTGAGCCAGAAATCCTGCTCGACATTCAGGGGAATCTCTCCGCAATACTTAAGACGCAGAGGAACTTTGCCCACTCCATTATCGAGGAATTCATGATAGCCGCAAACGAGGCCACAGCAGAGCATCTTACTGCCATCGGTGTCCCATCCCTTTACAGGATACACGAAGAGCCTGATATCAGAAAGATAGACGAGATTATGAAAGTAGTAAACTGCACGATTTCCTATAAGAAGGCAAATATAACGCCTGCGGATTTCTCTAAGATAATACACAAGGCATCGGCAACTCAATACGAAGAGGTCATAAATTATCTGATTCTAAGAAGCCTCAAGCAGGCACGCTACTCCCCTGTAAATGTGGGGCATTTTGGGCTTGCATCGCAATGCTATACGCACTTTACATCCCCAATCAGACGCTATCCTGACCTTGTAGTTCACAGGATATTGAGAGATACTCTGGCCACCGGGACCCGTGATAAAAAGGCAGTTGAAAAGGCCGAACAGCGGCTCTCTGACATTGCCTTTAACTCCTCACGGCGAGAGCGCGTTGCCGATGAGGCTGAACGGGAGGTTATCGATGCCATGCGGACATGGTTTATGAAAGACAAGGAAGGACAAGTCATGGATGGCAAGGTCGTAGGCATGAACTCCCACGGCATGAAGGTGAGATTAAATGACTACTTCGTTGACGGCTTCCTGCATATATCATACATGGTTGACGATTACTATGTGTATGACGAAGGCTCACTAACAATCAGGGGGAAAAACACAAACAGGACGTTCTCAATAGGGCAGACCATTCAGGTAAGGATAGACAAGGTTGACCTTGCGGAGCGTGAGATTCTCTTTGGCGTTTAATCCGGCAATTCCTGCCATGCAAATATTTATCTGGGGCGTGTATCACATGATACAGACTTGAAGAAAAATATCTGGTAAATTATATACAAGATAAGCGAAGGTTAAAACGAAGATTAATCAGAAGTAAATCGAGTGAGCCTGAAGTTAGTCATGGAAATTAGAGTTTAATCAGGGGTTCTTAGAACCCTAATCAATAAGTCGTACAAGGAGCAGTAAAATGTCAGAAAATGAATCCCCCAAAAGCCGTTTAGTAGCACTGTTGTTATGTTTCTTCCTCGGATGGGCAGGTGGACATCGTTTTTATGCTAACAAAATCGGAACCGGAATCATCATGTTCATCACGATGGGCGGTTTTGGAATCTGGTACTTTGTAGATTTGGTCATGATTTCTCTTGGTGCTCTCAAGGACAAGGAAAATCTGCCAATAACTAAGTGGTAGTAGTCTCGGCATAATTCGCGCGCGGGTGAGATTTAGACTTGCCTGCGCGCGAATTTCTATTTATGAGAATCAAACAGGAAGCCCGACAGGTGAATAAGTGTTTTACATAGCGTGGGTAATTGTAGTTATTATGGTGGCCTTGTGGAAAAGAGAACTGAGAGACGCCAGGACCGCGTACATTAACATACTTGGGGAATTAAAAAGCGAGCGCTTAGAGTTCGATAAGCTCAGAGAAAAGTATATGATTCTACTGAAGGAGCAAGGTGTCAGGACTGGCAACACTGGCAAGTTAAAAACTAGGGCAGCCAGCTTAAATAGTGACTCGAAGTAACCCGTAAGTTTAGTTTATCCTCAGAACATCTCAAAAGTACTGGTCATAAATACCTGTCAAAAATATTGGGAGAGGTTGCATGGCAAACGCAAGGTGGATTTAGGCTGTCATTGACAATTTCTTATGCCGCTTGTATAATGAATCTATGAGCGTAATAACGATACCTCGTGTTATAAGAGAGCGCTTGGGCGATGACGCCAGTGACGCTTTTGCCACGCTTATCAACGATATAGACATAGGCGCGCGTAAAGACGCTATCGCTATAGCTGAAGAGCGCTTTGAACGCCGCCTTGTCGAAGAGGCCGGTAAACTGCGTCTTGAACTGCGGACTGAGATAGGCAAGGTTAACGAACGCATTACTCTTGAGATAGGCAAGGTCAACGAGCGCATTACTGAGGAAGTCGGCAAGCTACGAGTGGAGTTACTGCTTGAGATAGAGAAGTTGCGTTCTGAACTGAGTGTTAAGATTGAGAATTCCAGCAAAGAAAACATAAAATGGATGTTCCTCTTCTGGATAGGACAGATAGCCGCCATGGTTGCTATTATTAAATATTTTGTAATCAAATAATCTATCATGTCCACTGCGTTGGACTTGTAAGAGTTTGTGCACGTTGGTCATTCACCTCAACCTTTCTTAATTATAATATACCCTGCGGTTATTATCATTAGTCCCCCGAATAGAGACAACGCATCAGGCATTTCCGAAAGGACAAGTGCGCCAAGAAAAATCGCCCCTATTGGCTCGATATAACCTAAAATTGCCGTCTTATTTGCCCCGACATGTGTTATCCCGCTGTAGTACAGGTATGTAGCAGCGGTTGAGTATATCCCCCCGATGACTAAGATTATCAAAATGGATTTCACATCGTGGGGTACCGGCCCGGCAAAAGGCAGTAACAGCACAGTTATAAACAGGTTTTGAAAAAATACGACGATGTATTTATCATATGTCCCCGATATAATCTTCAGAGTGACAATCACTGCCCCGTAGGCAGCGCCTGAGGCAAGTCCGCACAGGATTCCTATTGTGTCACGGTTAAACATGGAACTTGCGGAACTATAATCGATGGTAAAAATCTGGGCTGCTATATCCATGACTGAGACGTCTCTCATAATAATCCACAGACCAAATGAGGCTATTATGATTGAAAAAACGGAGGTTAAAGTGATTTTTTCCTTTAGAAAAATGGGCGCTATCAGCATAACGACAACCGGCGCTACGTAGTGTGTGAAGACTGCGTTTGAAATAGATGTGTAGGTATAGGCGTAAAAATAGGTCAGCGTGTTTACTAGTGCAAAAACGCTGAGCAAAAAGATAATTAATAATCCCCTTGCAGATGGAAGTTTTTTTGATGACCTGAGAAATATAAACGATTGGAAGAGAAGAGACGCTGCAAGGGAATAAAAGACAATAGATATGACGGACATATCTGCTGCCCTGATGACAATCCCCTGCGAACTCCAGATAAGGAGTGCTGAGACTATGCAGAGACAGCCTTTTCCCTGTATATTAGATTCTGTAGATATATTTGATTTGGGCAATGTTCGATTACTGTTTCATTTTAATTTTCTATTTTAATTTTTTTCTTTAAATTTTTCTATAAGGGCAGACTTAACGGCAGCGGGCACGAGGCCGTCAACACAGCCGCCTAACAGCGCGATTTCCTTTACTGCCGACGAGGTTAGAAATGAGTACTCCTCGGAGGGCATTTTAAATATCGTTTCTATGCTGGGTTTTAATCTCCTGTTTAACAGGGCCATCTGCAGTTCATACTCGAAGTCAGACACCGCTCGCAGTCCGCGGATTACGATGATGCTGCCTCTTTTTTCTGCGTAATCGACTAATAGGCCGTCAAAGCTCTCAACTGATATATTGACATCTTCGGGCAGCGATTTTTTTATGAGTTCTTTCCTTTCCGGTACGCTGAAAAGAGGGGTTTTTTTTGCATTAGTCGTAACGGCAATGACAAGGCTATCAAAAAGCCTCACACTCCTGAGGGCGATATCAAGGTGCCCGTTGGTAAATGGGTCGAAAGTTCCGGGGTAAATTGCCAGTCTGTTCATTAGTTATCCTCTGGTAAAGATGTCGTTGCGGCGGTGTAGACGCTTAATGAGGCGTCGCCGTATCTGTAGACTTTTAAGAGTATCAGGGTGCCAGTTGAGTGCGGCATCGGTTTCTTTGTGGAATGTTCAATTATGACTAAGGTGTCGCTGAGTATCCATGAGTGTTCAAGGGCCTGCAGGAGTTTATCTGTTTCATCTGAGTTATAGGGCGCATCGGCGAAGACTATGTCGAATGGGGCATTACTCAGCCCACGTGACGGCTCAGATGTGACAAAACCTACGGCATCACCGCATATGGCAGCATTCAGGTGGTTTTCATAAAATGCCGGATTTTCTTTTATGGTATCGATGGCATGTCTGTCAATATCGACAAATACGACACTTCCTGCGCCGCGGCTAAGGGCTTCAAAACCTACGGCGCCGCTGCCTGCATACAAATCGGCAAAGGAACACCCCGGCACATGCTGCCGTATGATATTAAACAGGGATTCCCTGACCTTTGCAGAGGTTGGTCTCAGGGCCTTACTATGTTTTACAGTGACTGTCTTTCCCTTAAGGGCTCCAGCAATAATCTTCACTCAGCAATACCTGAATAACAATATCATGGCATGGGCAAAAAATTCAACAAAAAATTCACAAAGACACTCCCATCCGGTAAAAAAACAAGGAGAATACCCTGCCCGCCGTCAAAGCTGTTAAAATAGGTTTGGGAAAACCAAGCAAAGACGGGAGGGACAGGG